>JAKLIV010000122.1 GCA_022709405.1 Spirochaetota bacterium | reverse complement strand
GTCAGAAAATACCGAAAGCGAGTATCACCGAACCCGACACCCCCGAAAGATCGAAGCCGCGGACTCCGTCCTTTTCTCCCCCGTAGCAGAACCGGTACGACAGGCCGAAGCCGATCCGCATGAATTTCGTCACATTGATGAACAGTATCGCCTCCGGCTCCATGGCGAACGAGCAGCTGATCCTTTTTGCGTAATCGATGTCCTCGGAATCGTCTTCACTCTCGCGGACATTGACGCCGAATACTCCTGCGCCGAGCGTCATCCCGACGGTCATGGTGACCAGCCGGTCCGGCATGAAGTTGTACTCGAAGAGAAGACCGCCGTATCCCATGTCGACCAGATGGTTTTCTTCCGCATGCATGCCGTTAAAATCGTTCAGCCTGATATTGCTGACCTTGGCGTTCATATTGAGCCCGAGCACCCAGTTGTGGTTCATGATCCAGCAGATCCGGCCGCCGGCGAGAACGATAAAATTCGTCTCCATATGGGAAAACGATACTGTCGGCGCGCCGTATACGCCGTTTTTCACTTTCTTGACCGCGCTTGCGAGATACCGGTCCTCTTCGGCTCCCTGCGGGTTGCCGCGAGCCGCAGCCGCCTCTTTCCGGGAAGGCGTAAAATCCTCGTCCTTCACCGGCGTTCGTTCCGATTCGCCGACCGAGACGGCGGCCTCATAGGGGCCGTCATCGCGATTGTTCACGATGCGGTATCCGCCGCGCCCGATGCCGATCTCAATTTCCCTGCCGTAAGGTTTGGAGAATTCGGCGACGAGTATCCCGTCAACGTCGCGGACAGAAAACCTTCCCGAGAGGTTTTTATTCATCACGAGGACAGAACCGCTCTTGCGAACATCGGTCATGACGACGTCTCCTGTGCCGGTCATCTGAATGTGGTAATACGGGTGCTGCGGCCCGTTCAGCGTCTTTTCGGTGCGCGCCAGGGTCTCACGGTACGCGAACTGGTAGGCCTCGTTAAGGGTGATGCGTCCGTCGCTCGACATGTCGGCCACGCCGCGCAGCCCTGACGCGAGGTAGTGCGTGAAAAATGATCCCCTTATGTTGTCGGATTCCTGTGCGGCCTCGCTCGCCGAGCTCGATGACATGAACGCGTATCCCTTCATGTCGTTTGATGCGTCAAGCAGGAACGGCGCCCTTTTTTTGCCTCCCTTCAGTCGCGCGAAGGCCCCGGACGAGCACGAATCCAGTATGGCGATCCGGACATCCGCGGTCATGGCGTCGATCGCCTTCTTGATCTCCCTGTAGTACATCTTCTCGCCGTACAGGAGAATCCCCTCCTCGTCCGAATGGCCCGAGTAGTAGAAGATGAATTCGACGCGTTTGTACCTGTTCCGGGCCATCTTCACGGCGTGAAGCATGTTTCTCATCGATGAGGCCAGAACGTCCCTGCTGGGATTGTTGAGAACCGAACATGAATCATCGGTGACGCCGCCCATTTCCTTGAGAACCGAAACCATCGAGTTCGCGTCCGATACCGCGTACTTCAGCATGACCCTGTTCGCCCCGCCGTCATTTGAGCCGACGATAAGCGCGTATCTTCCCAGTGTCATATCCTGCGCCGCCAGGCGGTGCGCCGCGCAGAGCAGGAGCAGGGCCGCTATCAGAATCTTTCTCATCTTACTTCCTTTTATTCAGCGTGAATACATACTGCCGATCGCCGGAACCGGCCCGTGTGAAATCGATCGTGTCGGATGCGCTGCCGCGACCGATTTTCTGCGCTTTTTTCATCACCATGTCAACATCAATTTCTTTCCTCGATGTTATGAAATAAAATGTTTCGAAACCGGGCGCGTCATCAAGCTCATAGGATGTCGGCAATAAAATTTTCTTCCCTGTCCCGATTGCGGTAGACCGGTCCGCGCGGTCCGGATGCTGGAGGGTGACTGCGCCGCTCCCGTCGATCGAAAAGATCAGCCCGTGCTCCAGACCGGCGCTCACGTACCCGATCTGGAGAAGGTCGCCCTCTCCCGCCACCGAGCCGTTTTCAAGAATCTCGATCGAATCCCCCTTCTTCCTGTATATATAAAGTCCCGGGGCCAGGCCCTTTGCCCGGGTGACATCGGCGACTTCGGGCTGACGCCTCATCTCGGCCGGCCGATATATCGTCAGCGCATAGAATGTGACGGCGGCGATGACCGATGCGAACGCTGCAGCCGAGATAAGTCTTTTCGAAAAAAGCGCGTAAAAGACGTTTTTCAGCTTCGACCGAATCAACGGCCGCCGTGTTTTCCGGAATGCCTTTTCACGTATACGCAGGGACATGGTTTCCTCCGGATAAAGGGAGAGAATGTCCCTGCTCGATTCCTTCATTTCTTCGAGACGGAGCCGCAGGACAGTGTCGGCTGCGATCATGTCCCGCAGTTCGCGCACCCGCTTTTCATCCAGCTCGTCGAGCAGAAAGCGTTCGAGAGTGATGTCGGGAACCCGCCTGTTATTCATCCTTCAACTCCTTGATTTCAAGCGCCCTTTTACGGAGGACAGAAAGCCGCTTCCGTATCCCCGAAACCGACATTCCCATCTCTTCGGCGATCTCCTCGTGGGTAAGCCGGTCGATAAAATGCATGACCGCGATCTCGCGCGTCGAAGGGGCCTCCCTGCCGAAGATCCTGTCAAGGAAGTCCCGCGCCTCGAACCGCTCCTCGAACCGTTCGTTCGAAGCAATGGCGAACAGGACATCGTCGATGGGTCCTGCAGGCCTTCTTTTCTCGGAGCGGATCATGTTCAGGCAGACGTTTGTCGCCATCCGATACAGCAGGCTCGAAGGATACGAGCCGCTGAGACGCCCGCTGCTGCGGATCAGGTTCACGAAAACCTCCTGCATCGCGTCAAGCGCCGACTCTTCCTCCCTGAGCAGAAACCTGCACCGTCTGAGAACCATTGGCGCGTATTTCCGGTAATAGTCCTCGATATCGATATCCATCAATCGTTCCCCGGGTAATGCCATCGTCAGAGATCAATACAACCGTCAGAACCACCCGAACTGGCACAGCATGATCCCGTGTAACCCGTCGAAGGTCCTGTCGGTGAGGCCGTATTTGTCGAGCCCGTTCGTGTACCGGTACGAAACGCCGACTCCCAGCCTGCAGAATCGCGCCAGGTTCACATAGAACATGATTTCAGGTTCGAGATAGAAAAAGGCAGTTCCCTTGTACCGGTATTCATAGTCATCATCGTCATAACGGTCGTCGTCGTCATCGTCCAGACGTTTTCTATAAACATAACCCGAGGTTCCTGCTCCGACAATCGCGCCGACGGAAAAATTGACGATATATTTCCTGAAAAAGTCGTATTCAAGGAGCAGGCCGCCGAACTGCGTGAGTATCTTGTGGTTATGGCCGTTCGCGATGGCTTTCGTATAATCGGTAAAGATCGAATATCCGGCCCCGATCACGAAATCGTCGAGCATGACCCCGCCCTTTGCCCCGGCGAACGCCGCGAAATGACCGTTGCGCTCTCCCATACGGACCAGGGGAGCGAAGTAACCAGTTACGTGGATTTTTCGCGGATTCAGCAGGCACTGCGGCGTTTTCCCTTTCGCAGCATCATCCGCCTTTTTTTCGTCGATTTTCCTCTTTATGAGTTCATCGACAGTCGCGGTTTTTTCTTCTTTCTTTTCCGATGCGGATGGCGCGTTCTGCGGACGGTCCCCGCCGGATTCTTCGGGTTTGTTCACGACCGGAGCGTCGGAAGCAGCGGATGCCTGGTTGACGCCGGACTCTTCAGCCGCCAGCAACGGCAGGCAGCAGAACGAGAGAGCCAGGGCCGCAGCCAGATAAATTAATGATAATTTATTCGATTTCATAAAAACTCCTTGTGATGTTTATTATTTCAACACCACCAGGGGTTTTTTCTGTCACTGCATGCCTTTTTTTTACATCCCGGCCAACCGGCCCTTTTTGGCGTCGATCCTCATGATAAAATCCTTGAGGACGATACGGTAAAGCTCGTCTTTCAATATCACGTCCTCGATCCCGTTGTCGAGGTTCGGATTGTCGTTCACCTCGATCACCACCACTCCTTTTTCAGTGGCCTTGAGGTCGACCCCGTACAGGCCGTCGCCGACCAGGTTGGCGGCCTTCAGGGCCGCGCGTATGACCTCGTCGGGCGCATCGTCCACATGCACGGTCTTGGTTCCGCCGGTCTTGTAACGGCCCCGTGCGCTGTGCTCGTACACCTGCCAGTGTTTCTCGGACATGAAGTACTTCGAGGCGTAAATCGGTTTGCGGTTGAGAATGCCGACCCGCCAGTCGAATTCCGTGTACATGAATTCCTGGACGAGGATTATCTCGGATTTCTTGAAAAGCCTGTCTGAAATGATCTCGAACTGCTTGCGGTCGTCGGCCTTGAACACGCCGAGCGAAAACGATCCGTCCGGGATCTTGACCACGACCGGATAGGCGAGCTGCTCCTCCAGCGTCTCGATTTTCATGTCCTTCACGAAAATGACGCTCTTGGGGGTGGCGATCTTGTTGCTCTTCAGGATTTCGGCCAGATAGACCTTGTTCGTGCACCTGAGGATCGAGTCCGGATCGTCTATGACGACCAGTCCCTCGACGCTCGCCTTTTTCGAAAAAAGGTAAGTGTGATGGTCGATCGCGGTGGTCTCCCTTATGAAAAGGCCGTCGTATTCCCCCAGGCGGTGGTAGTCCTTCTTCTCTATCATGTCCACGCCCAGGTTCAGGCTCTTTCCGATTCGGACGAGCTTGTTCAGGGCCGTCTTGTTCGAGGGCGGGAACTTCTCCTTAGGGTTCCACAGTATGGCAAGGTCATAGCGCGGCTCGGATTTTTCCTTCTGCTTGAACCATTTCTTCTGGGTGTATTTCTCAAGCGACTTTATGAACAGGGGCTCGAGCTCCTGCGGCATCGTCTGCAGCGTCAGCGGCTTCAGGGAGTCGATCTCCCATTTCACTCCCTGCTTCCTGAATTCGGCCTTGATAAGGGGAAACCTGAACGTGTCGAAAATCTCCTGGCCGATCCTTTCGAAAAACTGGTGCTCGCTGTGGCCGAAAAACACGTGCGTCTCGAGCGCTGTGATCCCGATGTCCGGCTTGATGATCTTTTTCAGCGACTTCATGAGCACGTCGTCGATGTCCTCGTCGCTTTCGACGTCGATGCGGTATGACGATTTCTTGCTCAGGTCGCTTATGGTCCGGACCGTAGGAATAATCTTGTGGTTCCTGGCCTCGGCGAGCAGCGAGCAGTAATAGCCCCTGCTCAGGTAGCGATAGCTCCTCACGAGGTTTATGACCTTGATGTTCTTCATCTTGAAGAACAAGGGGTTATTGAGATATTCGTTTACGGTCACGACCTTCAACGCCGGAAATTCTTTTTTCCAGTCGCTGAGTTTCTCGACTACCACCAGACAGTTGGTGTCGAAGCTGACATGGCTGCTTTGCAAGGGTTCCATGGAATTCCTCACCTATAAATAATAATTGCGGCCTTCTGGCCTGTTTTCCCGAATTTGGTCATTTTTTCAAAATCTTTTTTCAATATAGGCATGTTTATCGATTCGAGCAATGTTTTGTCCCTGTCCGGGGCCACATAGGGATCGTGACAATAGACATACTTCTCGTCAAATCCTGTTACCACTATCCAGTGCGGAAATTTCTCTCCATACATCCGGTACGAGCTTATGAGTATGATGGGAATCCTGCCGGACGAAACGTGCTCTTCCATGTCGGTCAATGAGAGGTTCTGCATTTTCACCTCGATCAGCGAGTGCGCGACCTTCTCGATGAAGTCCTCCTGCACGAGCTTCATGACCTCTTTCTTCTCTTCGCTGCGCACGGTGTCGGCCATGAACTTGATCGGGTCCTCCTTGAAATAAAGGATGACCTTGAATCCCCTTTTCATCGCAGACAAAGCGAGACCGTGCGGACTGCATCCCCCGTGGCCCGAAGTCATGAAGATCGTCGTGGCCTCCCTCCATATCCGCAGCTCGGTCTTGCGGTCCATGACGAAGGATTTGTCGAGCCCATGCATGGCCATCATCAGCGAGGAGGGACCGCAGGTGAAGTCGAGCGTCTGCTGGTAGTGCTCCAGCGTCGTAATTGAAGGCTTCTGCCCTGAAGGAAGGAACTTTTCGTAGCGGGTCGCCTCCATCGAGTCTTCGTAGTAATCGGCGATGACGCCGATCTTCCTGTAGCCGGCTTTCTCATACAGGGCCCTGGCCACAGCATTGTCTGACCTGACTTCGAGGCGGACATATACGCAGTCGCGCAGAAGCGCGAGCTCCTCGATCGACTTGAGCAGGGACCCGGCAATACCCTGACCGTGATATTGCGGATGTACCGCTATCGAATACAGGCGCGCGAGCGAAATCCCCGCGTGGAAAAGCAGCGTCGCGTATCCGCGGATGGTGCCGTTGTTTTCTTCGACGAAGGACAGGGAGTTCGCCCTGGTGATGAGGTACCTGAAGCTCCTGCGCGAAAAGCGGTCGGTCTCGAAAGAGAGGTTTTCGATCTCGACCAGGGTATCGATGTCTTTGACCTGGGCTTCGCGGATCATTTCTTCATGCTCCGCAGGGGCGTCCCTGTCGCGCGGGAGCCGGCAGGGCGCTTATGGGCGAGGGCACGCCCTGAGCCAGGGTCCCAGTTTTCCGAGGCCGGCAAATCGTTAGCCATTATTGATGCGCCTTCTGTATTTTCGCCCACGAATCCTTGAGCGATACTGTTCTGTTCAGGATCGGTTTCCCCGGGACCGTATCGGGATCCACGCAGAAATACCCGTGCCTCAAAAACTGGAACTTGTCCCCGGGCCGGGCCGAAAGAATCCCCTCTTCGACCGGGCATGACGGGAGAACTTTAAGCGAATCATTATTGAAGTAGTCGAGAAAATCTTTTCCTTCTTCGGTGTCGTCCGGGTTTTCCCTGGTAAAAAGGTGCTCGTACAGGCGCACCTCGCACATCGCCGGGCGTACGGCCGATACCCAGTGCAGTGTCCCCTTTACCTTGCGCTCGACCGTGGATTCGCCGCTTTTTGTCGCCGGATCATAAGTACAGCGCAGCTCTATGACATTGCCGCCGGCGTCCTTGACCGCTTCCTCGCACTTGATGATATATGCGTACTTCAGGCGCACTTCGCCCCCGGGGTAAAGGCGAAAGAATTTCTTGGCCGGTACCTCCATGAAATCATCCTGTTCGATGAAGAGCTCCCTCGAAAACGGCACCTCTCGCTGTCCCATGGACGGGTCCTCGGGATTGTTCTCGGCCTTGAGGTTCTCTATCTTGCCCTCGGGGTAATTGGTTATCACGACCTTCAACGGATTCAGGACCGCCATGATGCGCGGGGCCTTCCTATTGAGGTCCTCCCTGATGCAGTGCTCGAGATATCCGATATCGACCGTGCTGTCCGCCTTGGCGACCCCGATCCTGTCCGCAAAATCGCGTATCGATGCGGGCGTATAGCCCCTTCTTCTCAGGCCGCTGATGGTCGGCATCCGGGGATCGTCCCATCCACTGACATGGTTCTCCTTGACCAGCTGCAGCAGCTTGCGCTTGCTCATGACGGTATAAGTCAGGTTGAGCCTCGCGAACTCGATCTGCTGCGGGTGGTGAATCCCCAGCTGCTCGACGAACCAGTCGTAGAGCGGCCGGTGTATCTCGAATTCGAGCGTGCATATCGAGTGCGTTATGTTTTCAATCGAATCGGACTGGCCGTGGGTGAAATCATAGGTCGGATAGATGCACCAGGTCTTCCCGAGCCTCGGGTGCTCGGCCCTCATGATGCGGTACATGGCCGGGTCGCGCAGATTGATGTTCCCGGAGGCCATGTCGATTTTCGCCCTGAGCGTGCGGGACCCGTCAGGGAATTCACCGTCTCGCATGCGTTTGAAAAGGTCGAGGTTTTCATCGACCGGACGGTTCCGGTACGGGCTTTCTTTTCCGGGTCTGGTCAGGGTGCCGCGGTACTGGCGCATTTCCTCGGCCGAGAGGTCGCATACATACGCCCTGCCGTCCCTGATGAGCTTGACCGCCCATTCATACAGCTGCTCGAAATAGTCCGAGGCGTAGTACAGGTGCTTCCCCCAGTCGAACCCGAGCCATTTCACGTCCTCCATGATCGACTCGATGTATTCCATTTCTTCTTTTTCGGGGTTGGTGTCGTCGAACCTCAGGTGGCAGCGGCCGGCGTATTCGCGGGCGAGGCCGAAGTTGAGGCATATGGATTTGGCGTGTCCGATATGAAGATAGCCGTTGGGCTCGGGAGGGAAGCGGGTGATGACCTGGCCGTTGTTCTTGTTGTTCCTTATGTCTTCGTTGATGATGTCCTTGATGAAATTCGTGGCCGGGGCCTTACCCCCGCCCTCGTCATCGCTCTTCGGGCCTTTTGCGCCAGGTTTGTCTTCAGTCATGGTGAAACTCCATAAACATGGTTATATCGGAAATGCTTTAATCCGTCACGGCGTATTATGTCAATCAATATTATGCTGTAAATCGCCGGTTTTGGTAAATAATTTGTTAAATTTCCCGACTCCGGTTCATCCCGGGCATTGACAAAAAATCGGTGGACAGAACTCCCCGGCCGTGCGATTTATCCGGAATGACGCTACCGAGCGAATGGGAACTTATCAGGCGGATCAAAACCCTTTGCAGTGAACAGCCGTCCCCCGGCGCGCTCATCACGGGTATCGGGGACGACTGCGCCGTGTTTGAAACCGCCCCCGGCAGATACGGCCTGATAACTGCGGATATCAGCATCGAAAACGTCCATTTCAGGCTCGATTACTGCTCTCCGGAGGAGATCGGCCACAAGGCGATGACGGGAAACATATCCGATATCGCGGCCATGGGGGGAAAGCCGCTCCTCGCCTTTGTCTCGCTCGGCATCCCGGGCAGACTCGATCCGGGAGACGTGGAAGCCCTGTACCGGGGAATGATCAAGGCGGCCGGGCCGACCGGACCGAAAATCGCGGGCGGGGACACCTCCTCCTCCGAATCACTGATAATCAGCATAGCCGTATATGGAGAAACCGGGCCCGAAAAGCCGGTGATGAGAAACGGGGCCTGCGCCGGCGATACGATTTGCCTTACCGGAAACGTCGGCGGTTCGCTTGCCGGACTCGAAATCCTTGCAGGGAAAAGGCGGCATAACGGGGCCTTTCCCGATCTGGTATCGCGCCATGTTTCGCCCCGGCACCGTCGCGACTGCGCGCCCGAAATACTCGGGCGGTTCAGCCCCGCTGCAATGATCGACGTTTCAGACGGCCTGCTCTCCGACCTCAGGCACCTGTGCGAGGCGAGCGGTACGGGATTCCTGCTCAATGGAGAAAATATCCCCCTTCCCGCCGGTCTTGACCGGTACGCATCGGTCATGGGCAGGGACCCGCTCGATTACGCGCTGCACAGCGGCGAGGAGTTCGAGCTGCTTTTCACCTCAAAGGCCGCTTTTACTGAACCGGTGAAGCTCGAAACCGGCGTCATGGTCACGCCCGTTGGCTTCGTAACGCAGGGCGGATTCATGCTCTCGTATCGGGGAGAAAAAAAAGAAATTGAAATTGTCGGATATGATCATTTTAAATGACTCCGGTAACAGCCGGAGGAGGCTGTCCGCCGCATGCGAATGCGAAACTTGATCACAAGGCATACAAGCAAGGTATAAAATGAAAGCATACATACTCTCCCTTATCATCATGATATCGGGATGCGCGTGCAAGGGCGCCCCGGGCGCCATCCCGGTCGGCACATGGGACTACGACATCCTGATCAACGGCGTGGACGCCGGTGAAGCCAGGACCTCGGTCAGGGCCGACAAGAACCGCTACGTCAGCGTATCGTACATGACGATCGAGGCCGGGGAGGTGGTCAACTCCTACACACAGACACTGACTGAGACCGTAGATTTCAAACCTGTCAGCCTGAAGATCGAGAACAGGATAATCCACGGCAGTAAAACAGAAAATATTGACACCGTCGCGGTTTTCAATGACAATACGGTCAAGCTCACCGCGGGAGGCTCGACCCGCACCATAACGATCGACAAGCCGTTCGTCCTTGACGGCGCGATCTACATGAGCGAACTGGTCCGCAGAAAATTCAGGAAGGGGACCGAGATATCCTTTTCGGTCTACGAACCGACCGTGGAGACCGATGAGCCTATATCGGTCAAGCTGCTCGTGCTCGGCGAAAAGCAGGTCGAGATCAACGGCGAACCCCGCACGCTGGTCCACGTGGTCGAATCCATCGCGGGGATCAAAAACATCGATATCTATGTGGACGACGAGGGTATTACGCACAAGGCCGTCATCACCATGCTCAACAACAGCCTGGAACTGGTCCTGAAATGAGTAAAGGATCCCACCGTTTTCATGGTATCATTAAAAAGTCTATCGCCGTTCCGTCTGCGGCCATGCTGTTTTTCATCCCGCTCACCGCTTCAGCTGAGAGATTCGGCGAAACGGTGAGCATCTCCTCCTTCTCGCCTTCATTCCACGAAGAGAGCGTTTCACGTTTCACCCTCGAATCGGCCAGCGGGGATTTCTCGCTTGTCGACACTCCTTTTCAGAAAAAGATAAAGTCGGTGGCATCCGCACCGGGCGCTGCGGTCACCGTCGAGACCGGCACCGCCAGCGCCGCGGCATCGCCGCCGGCCGACACTGCCTCCATGCTCAGGGACACCAGGTTCCTCGCGCTGACTGCGCCGGAGATAACGGCCGCCGCCCGCTCATGCGCCGCTTCAGATGACCCGGTATACGCCGTCGAGAAATTCGTCGACCGCACCATCGAAAGCAAGATAACCGGCATACCGCTGCTTCCTGCGCTCAACATCCTCAAAAGCCGGTGCGGCGACTGCACCGAGCACGCGGTGCTTTCGGTCGCCCTGCTCAGGGCGCAGAAAATCCCGTCCCGGGCGGTTGTCGGCATGATCTACGCCGATGAATACCGTGGAGAAAAGAATGTTTTCGTCTTCCACATGTGGGCCGAGGCATGGTTTCGCGGCAGGTGGCGCCTGGTCGACGCCACGAGGCCCGGCGCCAGGAAATCAAACGCATACATAGCATTCGCCTATCACAGCCTCGAGACCGAAACCCCCCTGGCCTACCTGAGGGCCGTTTCGGCCATTCAGAATTTAAAGGTGCGCTACCTGAAATAAAATATGGGGATCTGCCACGGAAACACGGAGGGCGCAGAGAAGAAAGTTTACCAACCCCCTCCCTTCCTCCCCCTTACCAAGGGGGAGGTGACTGAGCGAAGCGAGGTCGGAGGGGGTTTGACTTGCTCTCAGTGACCGACTTGATAATTACGAAGACATTCTCCTGTAATACGACAAACTCGTGCTCCCGTATTTTTTCATGTCGATGCGCGTGAATCCGTGGATGGTTTCTTCGAGTTGCAATATCGATGCATGCTGGATGACGACGAGTCCATTCTCCTTCAGCGCGCCCGATTCGGCGAGTTTCAGTAAAAGATCATCGTACAATCCGACAATTTTTTCGTTCTTCACATAGGGCGGGTCAATGAAGCAGATGTCCGCATTGATTGAATTGGCGCCGCAATACCTGAGGGCCGAATCAGCGGTACGGTTGAGGAGCACCAGGCGGGAAGCATCGGGAAGCGTGCCCGAAAAATCTCTGATAAAACCGAAGCGCTCACGGTCAATTTCGTTTATGACAACCTTCGAGGCCCCCCTGCTCAGCGCCTCGAAACCGATCTGGCCGGAGCACCCGAACAGGTCGATGAATGTCATCCCGTCGAGGTACTCGCCGACCGCCGAAAACAGGGCGCCTTTGACCTTCTGTGTCGTTATGTCGGCGTTGCCGTATTTTTTGTTCGAAAACGGGATGACCCGGCCCTTCAGCTCGCCGGATATGATCCTTACGGTGCCCATTTATTTTTTGGCCGCGGCATTCAGCTCTGACAGGAATTTTTTTATATCCAGGCCGTTGTTTTCGGCGACCTTTTCGATCGTGTCCTGCACCGAGCCCCTGCATCCGGCGCAGTACAGGTTGTGTTTCGAGAACACTTTATGCGCGGCTTTCGAATTCCTGAGCGCGTCGGAGACTAAAGTCTTTTCGGTTATCATGGCTTCCTCGTGGATTGGTATTCGGAGAGATATTTTCAGTCACGCCGATAAAAATCAATACTTTTATACAAAAAACGGCTGCGCATACCTGAACACGCAGCCGTTCTCCAGTGAAAAATGCCGCCATGTCGGGATTATTCATCAGAACCTGAACGGCACCAGCTGAAAATACCAACTCACCGAAATCCTGGACGATGGAATAATCCCCGTATCAACACCCGGATTATCGAGAAAAATAAATCCCGAGCACACCAGCCCACCGGTTCCGACATCGATTTTTCTCCATCCCCCCTTATCGACAAGCTCCTGCAGCGTGATGACCGGTTCGGCGCTTCCTATGCCGTGCACCATGATCGAATAATACGTGAACGGAAGAGTCATGGGATACCCCTGGGCGTTTTCACACTGTTCTTCATCATTTTCATACTGCATGGTATAAATCTCGACGATGTTCGCAGGTACGGGAGTCACCATCCCGGCGGCCAGTGGACCCAGCGTGGGCTTGTATCCGTCCCAGCTTCCGCTGAACACGAAAACGTTCGTGATGAAACCCGAGTTGGGATTATACTCAACCGAGCATTCGCAGGGATTGTCTTTCTCGCTGTAATGGACAGTACCGATTAAAAAATCCCCGAGGTTGACATGGTCCTC
>JAKLIV010000121.1 GCA_022709405.1 Spirochaetota bacterium | reverse complement strand
CGACACCTGAGACTGTAACGGTTTCATTGACGAAACAGTCGCGGACCAGCTTGAACGAAGAGCGGTCGATGTAACGCCGCGGCGTGTAGTAAAGCAGGTCTTCGACCGTTTCTATGCCCGCTTCCTGTTTCAGCAGCGCGGCCTTGCGCTCTCCGATTCCTCTAAGCTGGGCCGTACTTCCATGTAAATTTGCGGCACGTTCGCTCATTGCTCTTCGGCGATGTACCACACCGAATCCGGGATCTGGACGTACTTGTTGTCGCTTGTGTAAAAATATACATAATTCCTTTCACCGGTGCCTTTTTTGTCCTGACCGCTCGTGATCTTCTGTATTCGCTCCCATCGCTTGATTATTCTGCCGTCAAAACCGAAAACCGTCACGGTCATGTTCTGGCCTGTAATAGTCTCGATTTTCCTCTGGAAGAGGTTGCGCTGCTCGTAGGTGAAAAAGAACCTGAAATAGATAAAAGCGGCGATAACCGAAAATATGACCAGTCCGACTGTGATGATTTTAAACTTTGTTTTCATGAGCGACTCCTGTTGAAAATGTTATTGAACGGCGCTGCAAGCAGTGCAATGCGGATTTCGCGATAGTTTGACAGTCGAAAAAGACATTGACTTCCCGTCGAAAAATAGAAGCCTGTTTTTCAGCGTATCCCCGAAACCGGTAATATACTTGACGGCTTCCATCGCCTGTATCGATCCCAGTATGCCGGCTGTAGCCCCGAGCACGGGCGCCTGCTCCTTGCCGTCAGTATCGGGTAAAAAACAGTTGAGGCATGGAGTTTCTGGCGCGTGAATGAACGTAGCCTGTCCGTGCATCTCGGTAATACCGGCATGCACCAGAGGCTTTTTCGTTTCGATACACATTCGGTTGAGGACTGACCTGGCCATAAAGCTGTCGAGACAGTCGAGGATGATATCCGCGCTTTCAATTATTTTCTTTATTCCAGTGGTTTCAATGCTTTGGGGAACCAGGTTGACGCTGATTGTATCGTTCAAGGCCATGACAGCATCTCCGGCGGATTCGACCTTGAGGATTCCAATTCCCCCTGTACGATGAAGTATCTGCCTGTTCAGGTTCGACAGGTCGACTCTGTCATTGTCGCATATGGTAATCCTGCCGATACCGGCGGCGGCAAGATAATAAATTGAAGGGCTCCCGAGCCCGCCCGCGCCCGCGACGAAAACATGCGCTTTTTTCAGCTTCATCTGAACAGATTCGTCCCATGATGCAATCATGATCTGGCGCAGGTATCTTTTTTTTTCGTTATCGCTCAGGAAGTCAGCCATCGTATGATCCACAAAAATATTCGATCCGTAAAATGACATTTTATACGGTGATTGTAGGCGCAGTAAAGAAAAAAAAGACACCCGCTCTGACGGGTGTCTTTTTTTTCTGTGGTGAGGGGTGGATTCGAACCACCGAAGGCTTCGCCGACAGATTTACAGTCTGTTCCCTTTGGCCGCTCGGGAACCTCACCGCTGAGCTGGCGAGAGGACTTGAACCCCCAACATGCTGATTACAAATCAGCTGCTCTACCGGTTGAGCTACGCCAGCGCGACATTAGGCTAACTCTTTTAATTGATGACCCGTTACTGTCAATACTTTTTTTGGAATTATTAAAGGTGACTGCAATAAATTACATTCAATAAATTTTATAAATTCATGAATATTGCCTGATTCATAAACCGGCTTTATTCAATGTCAAGAATTGGTATTTACTTATATGAGATATTTAGTTGACATGTATCGGGTAGCATATAATATTGAAAAAATTTTTTTTGAATCCAGGATTATAGCATATCAATTCTTCATATTCACTGTCAATGACAATTGACATTTAAGCCGGTATTGATTAATGAACAATTTGAAATATATCATCATATTCATCCTATTCGCGCTTCCTGCGATATCGAATGCACAGGGGAAAATAACTACCATAAAGGAATGCATCGATATCGCCCTGCAAAATCATCCTGATCTGCAAATTTCCAATGAAAACTGGAAAAAAGCGGTTGCAGATTACCGTACAATTAAGGCTCAGAACAGCATTCAGATTGCCGGACAGATTGAGACAAAAGAATACAATCTGGATGCATCATCCGATTCGACCATAGCCGGAAAGGACACGGATATCGGCATCCAGCTGGGACTTGCCGCCTCGTACAGCCTTTACGATCATAAAAAAATTAAACAGACACAGGCTGCCCGGACCTCGCTTGATCTATCAAAAATCAACCAGGTGAAGGTCAAAAACGACATCATATACAACGTAAAAAGGGCCTACTATAATTTTCTTATGGCTCGCGAAAACCTGACACTGAGGAAAAAACTCTACGACAACAACAAGAATAAGCTGGAACTTACCCAGAAACTTTTCAAAAGCGGTCAGCGCCCGATTCTCGACGTGAGCAAGGCCGAGGTTGGCAACGCAGAAGCTATCCTTGATTATGAAAAGGCGAAAAACAGCCTCCGCACGGCAAGCATGAAATTGAACATGGCAATGGGAATAAAGGTAATCGGCCAAGACTTTTTGCCTGTCGAAATTGAGAAGCTCCCTGGGCTGAAATACACATATGAAGAGCTTGTCAAGCTCGCGAACATCTACAATACCGATCTTCAGACCATACAGATCAACAAGCTTATCTCTAAATATAAAATCGAGATCGAGAGGGCCGAACGATATCCCAGGATCGAATTATATTTCCTCTTCGGATATGAAAACAAGTCCGTGTACCGAAATGATTCTTTGAAGGGATTCATCGATGAAGAAAACTGGCAGATCAAAATAGCCCCATCTCTCAGGATTCGGCTGCCGATATACACAGGCGGGGCAATATCTTCAAGAGTTGATGCCGCCATCACCAACTTCAACAAGGATATATATCAGGAGAGACAGACCCAGATCAATCTTGAAAACATGATTCTGGACGACATGAGGTCGCTTGAGGAACTGCAGAAACAGCTTCAAATGTCTGAACTGATAATTGAAAATGCGAAGAAAAATTATCAGCTGGCGAGTAAAAGCTACGAATCCGGCACGATATCGTTACTTGATCTCCAGGATTCACAAATGCGGGTAATATCGGCCGAGATCGGTTATATCAATACAAAATACCAATATCTGTTGACTATTGCCCAATTAGCTATAAAAATAGGTCTCGAGGAAGAATACCTATGCAAACTGCCTTAGAAATAATCAAAAAATTCAGGATCCCGCTGATTGCCGCTATTTTTGTTCTCGTAATCATTTTTGCCTACCGTTCATGCGGAGAGGAAAAGGTCATCAGATATGAATATGAGAGAATAAAATTCGGGGACATCCAGAAAACCATATCTGCATCGGGCACGGTCCAGGTTAACAGGATGAACATAGTCCTGAGTAAAATGAGCGGAGTTATCTCATCGGTAAACACAAAAATAAACGCCACCGTCAAAAAAGGGCAGGTCCTGGCTAAATTCGACTCGACGACCATTGACCAGAACCTCGAAAAAATGAAAGCCAAATATGATGCAGCTTATCTGGAGCTGCAAAAAGCGGAGAGGGACCTCGAATCCAAAAAAAGCATGTACAATGAAAACCTTATATCAAAGCAGGGGATGGAAAACGAGGAATTCAACTATAAATCAATTTTTTACAAGTTCAAGCAGATCAAAATCGAATATGATCAGGCGAAATCCGACAAGGATAAAACCATCATTTATTCGCCCATCGACGGTATTGTCATAAATGTTCTTGTTGCGGTCAATTCTCCGATAAACACCAACCAGGAAGCCTTCAAGCTGGCTCCCACCCTGAAAACAATGAACCTTATAATTGACGTCGATGAGTCGGATATCGGCTATGTTCAGGAACAACAGGCTGTCGAATTCACGGTAAGCGCGTTTCCCGAACAAAAATTCAGGGGCACAATCCAGTTCGTGAACATAAACCCGATTATCAAGTCAGGCATTACGAGTTACCAGGCCAATGTCCTTTGCAACAACGACAACGAAAAACTAAAACCGGGCATGAACGCTTCTGCAATCGTAATAGTGAGAAACAAAAAAAACGTTCTGAGGGTCCTCAACCAGGCATTTCTCGTGTCGCCTACCGGGAAGGAATACGAAGACATGAACAAGTTTGTCTGGCGCAAGAAAAAGTCAATCGTATCCTCGCTCCCGGTTGAGAGGGTCAGGGTCGAAACCGGCCTCATCGGCAACCAATACACAGAGATAACCAAAAACCTCAAAAAGGGTGACGAAATACTCATAAAAGTCACGCAGGAAAACGATGAGTAATATCATCCAGGTTCGCGGATTGTCCAAGACTTATTACCTCAGCGACGAGGTGAAAATAAGGGCTCTTGACAACATTTCAATCGATGTCAAGAGGGGAGAATACATGGCGATTATGGGTGCCTCAGGTTCAGGCAAATCCACATTCATGAATATTCTCGGGTTTCTTGATACTCCGTCATCGGGCTCCTATATCCTTGACGGTATCGAGGGCGGTTCCCTCACAAAGGACCAGAAAGCCGAGATAAGAAACAGAAAAATCGGCTTTGTCTTTCAGGGATTCAATCTTCTTGCGAGAACTTCGGCCATAGAAAATGTAGAAATGCCCCTTTTTTACAAGGGTGGGATTACGGACGCCGAGGCCCGGAAAAAAGCTTCGGAACTTCTGGATATGGTCGGCCTGACAGGGAGAGAGGATCACCACCCAAACCGGCTATCAGGAGGAGAGCAGCAGCGAGTCGCCATTGCGCGCGCCCTTATCACCAATCCTGCGATCATACTTGCAGACGAACCTACCGGCAACCTCGATTCAAAAAACACGGAAGACATCATGAAACTCTTCACTCGCCTTAATGGGGAGATGGGGATTACCATAATAATGGTCACACACGAGCCTGATGTAGCAGAATTCGCCGCGAGAAAAATCGTTTTCAAAGACGGTTCTATTATAATCGATGCCAAAACCGGGAAAAACCCATCAATTAAATCCTCAAAACCGATTAAAGGTAAAAGGATCTCCTGAAACTGATTTCGAAAAAAATGCTATCCGAACAGCAAACTCCTTGAAAAACAACCCTTTGCAAGATTATTAATCCCTCCCTCCCGTAATTTAAAAATTATGATTTTCAGATAACAAAACCCTTATTTATGCCTCAAACTGTCAATATGACTGAATATACAGAAGGATTATTGGCAATAATAATTGAATAATATTACTTTTCTTTTGTAGACATAAAATATTTTTTTTCATTTTTATTAAGACATAATACATATTTTCCGATATAATCAATAAATAGAAATCAAAACAAGAAATCTGGTATATAGCTGAATAGGAGTGAAAAAAAATGCAGGAGTTCAATAGTGAAAGAAGTTCAGGCTATAAACAGATTCAAAAAATTTCTCCAGGTGGAAAAGGGACTATCTGACAACTCGGTATATTCTTATACCTATGACCTGAAAAAGCTCAGCGAATTCCTCTCCACCAGAAACAAAGATATGCTGGACGCCACTCCGGAAGATATTCAGCAATTCCTCGCTTTCGAGAAAAACAAGAAAAAAAATTCGGAAAGGACCCTCGCCCGGTCACTTGCCGCCATACGGCAGTTTTACAATTTCATCTCTGACAATTTTCAGGAATTCGACAATCCCACATCAAAAATCGAATCACCTCATATCAAAAAAACTCTTCCCGATTTCCTGACAGTCAAAGAGGTAGACAGGCTTTTCAGCTCAATATCCGAAAATGACCTGTATGAACTCCGGGACAAGACAATTTTCGAACTCCTTTATTCCTGCGGCCTGAGAATAAGCGAAGCAATCGAGCTGACTTCGTCGACGATCGACTTCGAGAATTCATATCTCAGGATAATCGGTAAAGGCAACAAGGAGCGGATCGTACCCATGGGAGATGAGGCCCTCCGTCTTATTAAAAAATACATGATAGAATCACGCCAGGACATTCTGGGCACGCGCGAAAGCGAGTATCTTTTCATCAGCAAGAAAGGATCCAAGCTGAACAGAAAATCGGTATGGCGTCTTCTTAAAAATTACGTTGCCAGGACCAAGATCAAAAAGAACATTACCCCTCATACGCTGAGGCATTCCTTCGCTACTCATCTCATCGAAAACGGCGCCGACCTTCGGTCAGTTCAGGAGCTTCTCGGTCACATGGATATCTCGACAACGCAGATATACACCCATCTGGCCAAAACAAAACTTCAGAACATCCATAAAAAATACCACCCAAAAGCCTGAAAGCATTTTTTGGGCGCCGTCTGCTCATATGACGGCGCCCAAAAATTTAAAGCATCATTCCCTGCCGGTCTTCCGATATTCATACTGACGAGGTAATCAATGCGTATAACTCATTGTCGTGATCTCCTGAAAGCATCGGCTGCAGGCGTTCTTTGCATTCTGTTTTCCTGCAGCGCACCGGACGGTTACATGCTCAACGTTCCCAGGAGCGCCGAGTCTGAAATACCGATCAGGATTCTTCTCTCGCGCTCAGATGCGCCCGTATCCATCTCCTCCTCCGGAGAAATAATTATACATTCAAAACGCAGCGGCGAGCTCCTGCACCGCTCGCTCGGTAAAACGATCAAATTCGCGCCGGAGAGAATGAGTGAACGTGTTACCGTAGAGGCTTCCAGCGGTTTGCTCCATGTAAATGACGCGCCATACAGGGGAGTCATGGAGATTCACCCCTCCGGAGAATCAATCCTCGTCATAAACGAACTGAAGCTTGACGAATACCTGTTGAGCGTTGTTCCCAGCGAAATACCGTCATCATGGCCGCTCGAAGCCCTGAAGGCGCAGGCAGTAGCCGCCAGGACATATGCGATCTACCACTTGGAGAACACGAGATCCGCCGGACCATATGATCTCGACGCCACGACTAAATTCCAGGTTTACAGGGGCGTATCGGCCGAAAACGAAAGAACGACTAAGGCCGTCCTGTCGACATCGGGAAAAATCATCTCCGCCGACGGTGTACCGATATGCGCATATTTCCACTCCACCTGCGGAGGCAGAACGGCCAACGATTCGGACGTATGGAAGGGTATTGATCTGGGCTATCTCGAAGGAGTAGAATGCGGATATTGCGCGGACTCTCCTTCAGCAGAGTGGACCGTCGAGCTCGGCCTTAACGAAATTCATTCCGCAGTGAGTTCGAAATTCGGCAGAATCGGAAAAATCAAGCGCATCACGTTTCACAAGGAATCCGGCAGGGTCACCGATGTCATCGTGGTCCATGATTCAGGGTCAATCTCGATTCCCGGCAACAGTTTCAGGTTGCTTTTTCCGGGTAATAGAATAAAAAGTCTTTACATGGATTGCGAAAAAAACGATAACGGTCTTCTTGTGCGCGGGAGAGGGTGGGGGCATGGTGTCGGACTGTGCCAGTACGGAGCCAGGGGAATGGCCGAAAAAGGCCGCTCTTACAGGGACATCCTTAAACATTACTATTCGTCTGTCGACATTATACCGCTCGCCCGCCATCCCGAAACATATCTCGCAAATTACTGAAGATTACGACCTGATGTACGTCTTAGACGATTTTGATTTTCTACTTCCGGAAGAATTGATCGCTCAGCACCCTCTGCCCGAGAGATCAGACTCCCGTCTTTTCATCTTAAACCGGAAAACAGGGAAGCACGATCATAAGCATTTTTTCGACCTTCCGAATCTTTTGAAAAAAGACGACCTGCTGGTACTCAACGATGCAAGGGTCCTTTCAGCGAGGATTTTCTGCACCCGGCAGTCCGGCGCCAGGATCGAACTCATACTCATTGAAAAAATATCCGATACGGCATGGAATGCCATAAGCAACAGGACAAAAAGACTGAAAATCGGTGAAACCGTCAATTCTGAAGCGATGCCCGGGATATCATTGAGAATATCTGCAAAAACCGGCGAAATCCTGACGATCGAATCCGACATTCACCTCACTCCGGAAATACTCGATTTGATCGGGCATATGCCACTGCCTCCATATATCAGAAGGCCAGACATCGCGGAGGACCACGAACGCTACCAGACGGTTTTCGCGAGCGCTCCAGGCGCCGTCGCTGCGCCCACCGCCGGACTTCATTTCACCGGGAACCTCCTTGAAACGATCGCTGCCCGGGGTATTGAAACCGTTTACTGCACGCTTTTTGTTTCATGGGGCACATTCATGCCGGTGCGGGTGCGTGACATCTCGCTTCATCGGATGCACAGCGAGCAATATCATCTTTCAGAGCATGCGTCCGAAGCGGTGAATTCAGCCCGCAGCCAGGGAAGAAGAATCGTTGCGGTCGGCACCACGGTACTCAGGGTGCTTGAAAGCACATTCAGCAACGGAGTGAATATTCCCGGACGGGGTAAAACAGACATATTCATCTATCCTCCGTACACTATACAATCCATCGATGCAATAATCACCAACTTTCATACCCCCAGGTCCACGCTCCTGATGCTTGTCTGCGCTTTTGGCGGGCGAGATACAGTCCTTCAGGCATATAAAACAGCCGTTGACATGAAATACCGCTTCTTTTCATATGGCGATTCCATGCTTATTGAATGAACGTCGATTCTTCTTTTTATCAAAATTAATCAAGATTTCTTGACAAATTATCAGTGATACACAGAACATATCCTTCATATGCGCCCCAATAGCAGCGTTACCTCGAACTGCCGATGAATAAAGACATTAAAATAATGATAGAGCTCCAGGCTTTCTGGCAGGTAATTCTCCAGGAGAGAAAAAACATCGAACGGTTCAACAAATCAATTGATTTCTGGAAAACCGAGCTTGCCGGCAAGAAAAATACCAGAACTGAAATCCAGTCGCGAATCATGGAACTTAAGAACCGTCAGAAAACCGGCGAACTCGAGCTTCACGTCAGTGAAGAAAAAATCAAGAAGCTCGAACATAAAAAAACAATAATACAGACACAGAAGGAATTTTCCGCTGTCGACAACGAAATAACAACGGTCAGGGCTGAAAAAAACGCGCTTGAAGATTCAATCATCGTCCTGATGGACCTTATTGACACCGAAGAAAAAACGCTCGCATCAATCGATGCCGAGCTCCCGGCTATGGAAAAACAGGTCGGTAATGATATCGAGATGATTAAGTCAGATATCGATAAATCTGAAGAAATCATAAAGCTGAACCAGGCTCATTTTGACGCACTTATCAAGGATCTCAATCCGGCGCTCCAGGGCAAATTTTCCAAGCTGCTCAGTTCAAAAAACGGGATTGCAATTGCCGAAGTTTCGGGCGACGTGTGCACCGGATGCAATTTCGTGATCCCCGCGGCGCTTACGCTCGACGCGTCAAAAAGCGATAAAACGATCAACTGCACAAACTGCGGTCGGTATATCTACAAATAATACATAATCCCGGGGTTACCATAATGCTGCTCAGTATAGACAGGGTGCTTCAGCTTCTCTCTGAAGGCAAAAGCCTCAATAAAATCGCCGAGTTGGCGAACTGCGCCGAAACGGACGTTTGCTCCGTGATCGAGGAAGCGAGGAGCTTGCTCCAGAAGCAGAATAAATCGATGTCACGAAAAAAAATCATCATCAAGAAGGGCGATTCAAGGCCCGCATCCGGCAACGATGAAAGCCGGGACTCGGGAGTTTATCCCTCCGACGATTTTCTGCAGGGAACGGAGCTTTCGGCCGTGCCGCTTTCATCAGAACTCGTCATCTACACCGACGGGGCATCGCGCGGCAATCCTGGCCCGTCGGGAATTGGCATTGTCATCTACGACAACAACGATCATCAGGTCGGCAAGGTTTCGCTGTATATAGGCAAAGGCACCAACAATTTTGCGGAGTACACGGCGATCATCCGTGCTTTGAAGATCGCCCAATACTTCAAGGCCATCGACATCAAGATCAGGACCGATTCGGAACTGGTTGTCAAGCAGCTTAACGGCGAGTACCAGGTCAAGAATGAAAACATACGACCCCTGTACGAAGAGGCCGTTTCGATAATCAAATCGCTTCCCAAAGTGCGCGTCGAACATGTGACAAGAAACCTTAACGATAAAGCCGACTATCTGGCAAAGAAAGCTTCAGGTCAGGAGAAACGGTCCTGAGATGTTGACAAAGAGTCGGTGGCAAATCGATGAGATCGACGAAAAAATCGCCGCCGAGGTCGCACAATCCCTCAATATAAGCATGAAACTGTCGGTAATCCTGCAGCGCAGGGGATACAGGACTGTACGCCAGGCTGAAAAATTTCTATTCCCGAACGGATCATCTCTGCACAGCCCTTTCTTAATGAAAAACATGACGGCCGCCGTCGAGCGCCTCAAAGCTGCCGTCAAAAAGGGAGAAAAAATCGGCATCTTTTCCGACTCCGATCTCGACGGAATGACCGCCATGACCGTCTTTCATGCAATGCTCGACAGGATGCGGCTTGCCCCGTTTGTCAGATTCACGAAAAACAGCGAAACTTACGGGCTCACCAGGCAAATTGTCGAGGAATTCGCGCAAAACGGGGTGAACCTGATCGTCACCGCCGATTCCGGGACCAGGGACATTGACGAAATTGCCTATGCCAGAAGCCGCGGCATGGATACAATCGTCACCGATCACCATGAACCCGATTCTTCTCTGCCGGATGCGATCATAATCAATCCCAAGCAGAAAGACTGTCCATATCCTTTTAAAGACCTCTGCGGGGCGAGCGTGATCTTCAAGTTTTGCCAGGCTTTTTTGTTCAGCTACCTTCCGGCTTTCAACGCCAGTTTCGCACTTCTGGCAGCCGACAATGACGGATTCGAATATATGGTAATCAAAAACGGCATGACCGTGAGCCATGGCAGGACCTCCGAACAAAATGAAATCCTGAACAGGCTCCAGCTTCCCCGTGATGACCTCACTCTCATCCATTCATTCGAAGATGTTTACCGGACCGGCCTACAAGATGTATTAAAATCCTGCAGATCGGTTCATTACACGAGTTTTTTCATGAATACGAGAGCGAAGCAGTCCGGTCACGTATCATCGGATTCATCGATAGAAGGGATGCATTCGCGCCTGATCGAGACGCTCCTGGCGCCGTCGGAGAAAACATTCGATTTCACTGCCATGGCGCTGGGCCTTACGTCTATCGGAATAATCGCTGATGTCATGCCCTTGATCGAGGAGAACAGGACGCTTCTCAAGATCGGGATCGATTTCCTCAACAGGACAAAACATCCCGGCATACTCGAACTGAAAAAAAAATCCATGATTACCTCCAGGGCAATCGCCTGGGAGATCGCGCCACTGCTCAATAGTCCAGGAAGGTTCGGCCTTACGGACCTCACCGGCAGGTTTTTCCTGTCGAGCGACCCCGTTGAGATCAGGTCTGCGATTGACGACATCAGACGGATAAATGAAAAAAGAAAGAGGATGGTCAACGAAATCTTTGCAAGGGAGTTCAGCGAACTCGATAAAAGAACCCGCCTGATGCACAGGAATTTCACCTGTGTCACTTCTCCCGATATCCCCGACGGGATCGCCGGCCTCATCGCGCTGAAAATTTCAGAAAAAAACGACAAACCGGCTATCGTCATCAGCACCGGGACCTCCGACGGTATCTGCAAAGGCTCCGGTCGAAGCGCGATCGGTATTGATTTCTTTTCCGCAGTCGAGCCGCTTTCGGGATGCTTCGAAAGGATAGGGGGCCACGCGCAGGCCTTCGGGTTTACCATTAAAATAGACAGGATTGAACAGGTCATGCTCGAAATCGACACCCGGCTTGACGGCATTCCGAAAAACAATTCTACGCTGAAGATTGATGCCGAAATAAACATCGGTGAAATCGATCGCAATACGGCCAGGGAGATAGAAATGCTCGCGCCCTTCGGCAAGTGCAACGAGGAGCCGGTCATCATCTCAAGGAACGTGACCATTTCCGGTTTTTCGCGTTTCGGCGAGGAAGGCAGACATGGCCGGTTTATACTCGAAGAAAATCCCGAGATGCGCGTCATAGGCTGGAGACTGGCGGACGAGATGGAAAGGATATTCAAATCCGGAAAAGCGGTAGATATCGTATACACAATGGAAGAACGGGAATTTAACGGCAGAAAATACGTTCAGCTGCAGGTCATCGATTGTGCGTATAGCCTGTAATATCCCGTTTATTCGCCGTTTATGCCGCCGATGATCACTTCCACTCGGTCAATCCTCATGCTGCCGAGCGGGGTATCCATCACTTCCGCATCGCCAAGCCCGTAAACGGTTATCTTTTCAGGGGGTACTCCGGCGTCCTTCATATATTTCGATACGGCTTCCGCTTTATTCCTGGAATATTCGGCTCCCTGTTTATCGCTGCTATGACCGGCAATTATCAGCGAGGCGGATTCGGCGGATTTCACCACTTCGATGATCGAATCCAGCGCCTTTTTTCCCCTGTCGGTCAGATCGAGAGCGGGATTCCTGAATAGAAGACTGTCGGGCATGTTTCTATGGTATGCATCGCCCTTGCGATCGAGCGATGCATCGATGATCAGCTCGTACAGCGTTGAGCCGCCTTTTTTTTTCAGGTTTTCCCTCTCCTGAATCAGAATCTTTTCGCGAATTTCCCGCGCTTCGGCGAGTATCGGCAGTGTCTCGAATTTTATTTTCGCAATGCTTGCCTTGTAATACGCTCTGCCGAAATTTTTATCTGACAAATGATTCCGCGCCTCAAGGAGCTCGGCGAGCGCGTCACCGTAAATATCGAACGGGATGTACGGCCTCAATCGAAGAGTGTTGTCTATCTGAATGAGCATCTGTTGGGCTGCGCGTATCTGGTTCTGGGCTTCTTCCTCGGAAAAACCCAGAAGAACGTCTGTCAGGATGAGGATAAAAAGAATTATGAGAAT
>JAKLIV010000120.1 GCA_022709405.1 Spirochaetota bacterium | reverse complement strand
TGAGGGAAAAGGCCCGCATTCTGATGTGGTTCAACATCGCGGCCACAGGCCTGATTCTTCTTACGGCGATCACGACATTTCTGACCAAGCCAGAGGTGGCGACGGCCAAATATTTTCTCAGCCAGGCCTTCATTATTGCATCGTTCCTGACGAGCCTTTTCCTGATGAAAAGGGGAATTTTCAGGGCCGCGGTCTATGTGACAATCGTCATTCCCCTGCTTGCGGCATTCTATCAGGCGATGATCGTGCCCACCCTGGCCGGTAAATACATATACCAGCTCTATTTGATCCTTTTCATCCTCTTCGCCGCGCTTTTCGGGACCGTTTCGACCCTTGTGATAATCAGCGCCATGGTCATGGTGATGGGCGTAGCCGTGATTTACAATGCCTCCGGGATCATTCCCGATGACGTGATGAAAGTGTCGGCCATCAACTTCGGCATATCCGCCTCATTCATCGGCCTGACCTGTTTCTTCATCCAGTCCATACTAACACGGTCTCTCGATGATTCGAAAAACAAGAATATTCTTCTCGGCGAGCAGCTCGATAAAATGGACGCCATTTTCAAGACATGCTCGGGGATATCCGAGGAACTGTCCGTGGCGTCGATAAAAATGGGCGACAGTGCGACGACGTTCACCGAGCAGGCGGAGACGCACGCGGTCAGCATCGAGCAAATAACGGCCTCCCTCGAGGAAATAAGTTCGGCCACGACGAGCAATTCGTCGAACGCGAAGAAAACCAACGAGATCGCCCGCATGACCACGCTCCAGGCCGAGGAGGGCGGCGTGATTCTGAACAAGACCCTCGACGCCATGAAAAACATCTCAGACAAGATCAGCATGATACAGGACATCGCCTACCAGACGAACCTGCTTGCCCTCAATGCGGCGATCGAGGCGGCCCGGGCAGGCGAGCACGGCAAGGGATTCTCTGTCGTGGCGGCGGAGGTGAGAAAGCTCGCGGAGAAGAGCCAGGCCGCTGCCGAAGAAATCAACAGCATCTCAGCGTCGAATATCGGCATCGCGGGCCAGGCCGAAAAAATTTTCACGGATATACTCGAAGGCATCAGAAATACGGCTGACCTCGTGAACGAGATCAGCTTCGCATCCGAAGAGCAGGACCGCGGCCTGACGCAGATCAATGCCGGTATGAACGAGCTCAATGACGGCACCCAGAAATCTGCGGGATCGGCGAGGATTCTGCTCGATATCTCGAAGGATCTGAAAATGCACGCCGGAATGCTGATCGACGTCCTCGGAAAAAACGACGTCCGGGCCTTGAACGGGGTCTTGACCGGGTAATGAAAAAACATTCCCGGCAGCTCAGTTGCCTGAAAATTCAGGCGGCTTGCGAAGCTCGTCCGCGGTCTGGATGCCAGCGGCCATTTCGGGTATGATGCCGATCCTGCGGTAGATCGGGCGGATATGCCCCCGCAGGTACGGAAGCCTCAAATAAAATATAACCCCGCCGAGAACGCCGGACACGCCGCATGCGAACACCGTCCACGTCGCGCCGATGCCGCTCGACACCGCGCCGGCCAGGATGCTGCCCAGCGGCGCAGCGCCCATGAACGCCATGACATAAAAACTCATGACCCTGCCCCGCTTGTCCTCGTCGGCGATCGTCTGAAGCACCGTATTGCACGACGCAATGGACAGGATCATGCCGAACCCGATGACGACGAGAATCGCGAGCGACAGGGCGACCGTTCGCGAAAAGGAAAACGCGATAAGCGCCGACCCGAACAGGAGCATGGAAACGCTTATTATCCTGCTCAGGCCGAGCACGCTCCTGCGCATGGCGAGAAACACCGTCCCGGCAAGCGCGCCCAGGCCCGAGGCCCCGACCAGCATCCCGTAGGTGTCGGACTTTCCGCCGAGGATGGATGCGGCGAACACCGGCATGAGCACCGGGAACGACATGCTGACCAGGCTCATCAGCGCGACCGTCATCAATAAAAAGCGGATCGGCGGCGAGCCGAACACGTACGCTGCGCCTTCCCTGAGCTCGCGCACGAGGTTTTGCCCGGCATGTGATGTCTTCTCGGCCGGGACACGGATCAAAAGAAGCGCCGCCAACGCGGCGCAGTAGCTGATCGCGTTGAAAAGGAAACAGACGCCCTCGCCGGCGGCGGCAACCGCGACGCCGGCTATCGCGGGCCCGACGAGCCTGGAGCCGTTGAACAGGACCGAGTTCAACGCGATTACGTTCGGAAAATCAGACTTGTCCTCGACCATGCTCACGATGAACGCGTGTCTGGTAGGCATGTCGAACCCGTTGATCAGGCCGAGAAAAAAGCTGAGCGCCGCGATGTGCCACACCCGGACCGCGCCTGAAAACGCGAGCGCCGCGAGGCACGCGGCCTGGAAAAGCGACAGGATCTGGGTCGCTATGATCATCTTCCTGCGGTCGAGCCTGTCGGCGAGCACCCCGGCGATCGGCGAGATGAAAAAGGCAGGCACCTGTCCCGAAAACGCGACAACTCCCAGCATGAGCTCGGAGCCCGAAAGCCGGTAGACCAGCCATCCGCTCGCCACGCTCTGCATCCACGTGCCGATGAGCGATATACCCTGGCCGATGAAAAAAAGACGGTAATTGCGGGTTTTTAGTATCCGTATCGAGCGCCGTAGTCCGGCGAAGCGGTCTTGTCTGGCGGCAGGCATTGCATGCACCCTTTTTGTATCCGGGAAAATGGCATTATGGTCCGGACATGCGGGCGCAGGTCAAGGAATATTTATTCATTATGCATATCACGGGAAAGCTGCCGCGGATCATGGGCGGGCGGATTACCGCATCCGGGTCCTTTCGATCAGGAGACGCACGTTTTTCGTGTTCGCTTTCCAGGCAATGTCGAACAAATCGCCGATGACCGGAACGAGGCCGATCAGCAGGTCCAGCAAAACATTGGCGAGCATGCGAGCCACGGTGAAGATGCCGGCCCGGTGGTAAAGCGCGGCCAGAATGATGTAACCGGAAACCAGCGCGGAGAGAATGTCTCCCGCGACCGGGACCAGGCCGATGATAAAATCCCACCCGAACCGCATCGGGACGCAGGGAAGCCTGAACCTGCTGTCGAGAAAATCGGCGAGGGACTCGAGCCTGTCGGGCGAAAATATTTTCTCGAATAAGCTGTCGATTATTGCCGGCATCGTGATCTCCAGTGGCCGATCGTGCATGCTGTCTTTCAGGATACAGCAGCAATACAAAGCCCCTGAAAAAGGAATGTCAACGATTAATCATGATGCGGGAAATATCGGCGGGGAGAACATTAAGCCCTCCCCGCCTGAAAAGACAAATCAGGAATTTACCGAATGCGTCTGTGAAAACGATCTCGCCATGCGGTAGGCGGTCCTTTTCAGCGAGGGAAAGCCAAACGTGAACAGGGAGAAGAAACTGTAATAATTTTTTATCTCTTCCACCCTGGACATGTCTATGGCCTGAACATTCACCGGCAGGCCGTATTTTTCGGGCCTGTCCCTGAGCACCGTGATAACTCCCAGACCGCCGAACTCGTCAATGCCGTAAACGCTTGCGTGGGGGAAATCCTTCTGAAGCTCTTTCACCCTTTTTTTCGCGATCTTCAGCATTTCCTGGCGGTTTCCGTACAGCAGCGCATACGACGGGCATGTGTTCACGCATGCGGGAACTTCCCGTTCGTTCAGGGTGCACGCGTTGCACTTGTGAGACCGGTCCTTTTTCACGATTTTCTGGCCAACATCGTTGACGTGGTCAAAACCGCTTACCTGCGGCACATTGTACACGCACGCGTTCACGCAGGCCCCGCATCCGATGCACCTGTCCTGATCGATGACCGCCCATCCGTCGAGCCTGAAAATAGCCTTTTCGGGACATACCCTTTCGCAGTTCGCTTCATGGCAGTGAAAACATTTCTTGTGCATGATCGTCCATATCGGCCGCTCCGGGTTGGAGCGGTCGATCGGAAAGAACTTCACATGGTTCCATGTTATCGCCGAAAGCTCGGCGGGGTTCGTATATTCGACGCCGCCGAAAAATTCTGTCTTCTCGCCGGGCAGGCCGTTCCACTGTTTGCAGGCGACCTGACAGGCCCTGCATCCCTGACATTTCGACGTATCGACTAAAAAAGCGTTATCGCTCATTGCTTTCCTCCTAAGCCTTTTCAATATTGACCAGAAACGCCTTGTATTCCGGTATCATGGTATTGGCGTCGCCGATATGGGGCGTGAGAGAGTTGCATGAATCGCCCGACGCGGCGCATCCATGTCCGAAATGCCATATCATTCCGACCATCTCCACCTCCCTGCCATTGATGTTCCAGGCCTGCACCCTGTCAGTCACGAGCGCCCGTGCCGAAATCGATCCCCTTTTCGAGCGGATTCTGATCATATCCCCGTTTTTTACGCCCTTCTTCGCCGCGAGCGCAGGGCTGATTTCGCAGAACATGTCCGGTACGAGCTCGTTCAGCCAGGGAAGATTGCGCGTCATGGCGCCAGCCTGCCAGTGCTCGACCAGCCTGTACGAGGTGGCCACGATCGGATAGTTCGCCGCATCGCCGAATTCTCCTCTGACCGAATCGAGTATCAGGGACGCCGGATTGACCTTCTGGCTGTTCAGAAGATTTGCGGCCGGGCTTTCCATCGGCTCGAAATGTTCAGGGAACGGTCCGTCATTGACGGCGTTGGAAAAAAGCTTACCGATCCCGTCGGGGTTCATGATGTATGGATTCTTTTCCGCCGGGCCGAATTTCGCCCCGCCATCCACGACATCTCCTTTCCATTTATCGCCGGTCCATTTGACGACCCACCGTTTGGGGTCCCACGGCTCTCCTTTACGGTTCACCGACGCCCGGTTGTATGCGATCCTCCTGTCAAGCGGCCATGCCCATGCCCAGTTCGGGTACAGCCCGATCGAGCCATGGCCCTCTTTCGGGTCCCTTCTCTTCATCATGTTCCCGGCCGGAGGGTAGCTGCCGCTGTATACCCAGTTGCCGCACGCGGTCGATCCGTCGTCCTTGAGATCCATGAACGAAACCATCTGCTTTTTCGTTTTCCATTCGTAGCCGTTGATCTCCATGGCCACAAGCTCCGGGTCAGCCTCGTGGTGGCCCTGATGCGTATAGTTCCAGTTGGCCTTTAAAATCGGATCCGGGAACCTGCCGTCCTCTTTGGCGTACAGCTCCCTGATCTTATGGTAAAGCATGTCGACCATGTCAAGGTCGGATTTGGCCTCGCCCGGAGCGTTTTGCGCCTTGTATCTCCACTGAGCCCACCGCCCTGAATTCGTAATGCTGCCTTCTTTTTCGACGGACGAGGCCGCCGGAAGTAAAAACACTTCGGTCTTGATGTTTTTGGGATTCACGCCCGGGCGTTTCCAGAACACCGAGGTGTCGGTTTCCCATAGATCGGCCGCGACGAGCCAGTCGAGTTTTTCGAGCGCTTTGGCTTCCTTGTCGGCGTTAGGCCCTCCAACGACCGGATTTGCGCCCCAGATAAATCCGCCCCTGTGCTGGCCCTTGTACATGTCCTCGAAAAGAACGATGTGCGGGGTCGGTTTCCCTGCCTTGGGAAGCCAGTCGAAGCAGAAATCATTTTCCTTGACCGCCGCATCGCCGAACCACGCCTTGAGCATGCTTATAACGTACTTGGGCCTGTTCGACCACCAGTTCACGCTCATTGGATCGTTCGTTTTAGGCACTTCCTTGGCCATGTACTCGGCGAGGTTCCTGTGCTTCTTCGCCATGGGAACAGGATTGTATCCTGGAATGATGTGCCAGAGAAGAGCTGCGTCAGTCGATCCCTGCACGTTCGATTCGCCCCTCATCGCGTTGATGCCGCCGCCGGCAAGTCCGATGTTCCCCATGAGCAGCTGCATGATGCCATAGGCCCTGATGTTCTGCGTGCCGACCGTGTGCTGCGTCGTGCCCATCGCGTACAGTATCGTCGCGACCCTGTCAGGTTTGTGCGTTGAAGTGAACAGTTCGGCTATTTTTAGAAAAACCTCTTTGTTGCAGCCGGTAATTTTTTCGACCATCTCGGGTGTGTACCGGGCGTAGTGCTGTTTCATGAGCTGGTACACGCAGCGGGGGTCTTTAAGGCTCCTGTCGCGTCTGGGAACGCCCTTCTCGTCGTTCTGATATGTCCACGAGCCGCGGTCGTACTCGCGTTTCCCGCCGTCGTATCCGGAGAAAATACCGTCGTTGAAGGCGTATTTCGGGTCAATCAGGAACGACGCGTTCGTGTACTCGACCACGTATTCCTTCTGGATGCGGTTTTTCTGCAGTGCGTAATTAATGATCCCGCCGAGGAACGCGATGTCGGTTCCCGGGCGTATGGAGCCGTACATGTCGGCCAGGGATGCCGACCTGGTAAAGCGGGGGTCGACCACGATGAGCTTAGCACCGTTGTCGCGGGCCTTCTGTATCCATTTGAACGAAATGGGGTGGTTTTCCGCAGGGTTGGACCCCATGACGAGAATGACATCGGCGTTCTTTATGTCTATCCAATGGTTGGTCATGATACCCCGGCCGAAAGTCGCCGCAAGACCGGCCACGGTCGAACTGTGGCAAAGCCTGGCCTGGTGTTCGAGGTAGCTTATGCCGAGCAATCTCGCGAACTTGGATACAACGTAGCATTCCTCGTTGTCAAGCGCGGCGCCGCCCAGGCTGAACAGCCCCCCGCTCCTGTTGACGGTGACGCCGTTTTCATTATCAATAAATGTCGCATCGCGCGTGTCCTTGACCTTGCGCGCTATCATAGCAATAGCCTTCTCCCAGGAAATCTCCTCCCATGTGTCGCTCATCGGTTTTCGGTACAGCACCCTGTCGAGCCTTCTTTTTATGGGATTTCGAGCTATCTGGTAGATCGCGTTTCCCTTCGGGCACAGCGTGCCGAGGTTTATGGGATGATCGGGGTCTCCCTCAACGTTGATGACTTTCCCGTCCCTGGACGACACAATCAATCCGCACCCCACACCACAGTACGGGCATATGGTGGTGCTTTCCCTGGCGCCCCTTAATTTGTCCGGATAGCTCCTGCAACCGGTAAGGAACGTAGAGCCGCCAAAAAAAGCCCCGGCGGCGGTAGCGCCGGTCAGCTTCATAAAATCACGTCTGGTAACTGGCATAGTGTTCTCCAATAGATTGTTATTATATTATTTGCTAATACGGTCCAGGGGGGATGATTAAGTATTATCATGAAGCTTTGGCGCGGCGATTCCTGTTCGGAAAATCTTTCTGACTGAAGATTCGCCCCGCAAATGACTGATTGAACGAATGAAGGGCTAATAATAGCGCATTGGAAAGATTGACCGCTCGGATGGAATCAACCCGCCAGGCCTGTCCCCGGCTGAAACCATTCTCTTAAAATAATTAACTCTGCACCGCCAACTGGCCGGAACAGGTCTGCTTCACCGCTTCAAACGCGGGATAGTATTATCCACTTTCATGACCTCCTTTACCATTAGTATGATCGTCAACATGATAAAAAATGATTCCATACCCATGATAGTAATCATGGTAAACTTACGAATAATTTCATGCGATATACTTGTCATGCATGAATCAATGCAGATATATGGGTGCGTCTTGATCGAAACGAACGGCAGTGAAAAGAAAGATACCCATATACAGCCTGTCCTGCAATGATGAATATCTCTTCTTCCCATATACGTGGAGGCGGGGAAGTTTCCCTCCCAACCTGTTGGTCATGCGCCATGATATGCATTTTAGGCGACAGGACTCGAAGAGTTGCATAATTATTGAAATACTGTCTAATGATGTCAATATTAATTTTTTAAATTTTATATATCGATATTATTAATTATTTACTGCAGGCTTTGACACAAAAATGCTATCCTCCTGAAGGACAATCAATCAACTGCAAGTCCCGAGCCGGACATGAGATATGGTGAAGATTTGGTGAAAACCGGGGTAACACACGGAACAGAGAAGAAGGTTTGAAGCACAATTCCTGAATCATTCAGGAGTTGCATTTGGGTTGCCTGGGACTCGAACCCAGGACCTACTGATTAAGAGTCAGTTGCTCTACCAGTTGAGCTAGCAACCCGTTACTGCGTTAAATCATTCAGGCCCCGACTTGCGGGGCAATCCCATTGCTGGAGCACTGATCAATGTATTTTTTCAGACAATCATGTCAATTATTAATTTTTTTAATCAGAGATATTGATTATTTCATTACCGCAAAAAAAACCGTATATGGCGTCGCATGCGTTGATGTCGCGGGACGCATTGCCGATGAATCTTTCTGAAAGATACTGCGAGCCTCCGGGCCAGGCGTGACCGCCGCCGGTTATGGAGTAGAGCCTTACCCTCGTTCCGCTTCCACAGCCTCCGTAGGTGATTTCGCGCACCCGGGTCCCGTCCGCGGGATCGGTGTCGGGCAGGTCCCTCGCCAGCGGGGTTCCGGCGCAGCCATTGATTTCTTGCCAGTACCGCACCGTCGCATCCGTGGACAGTATGCGGCCCCGGGTCTTTCCCAGGAGCATGAGCCCGCCGCCGCCATACGGCACGATGGGATCGTCGGTCCCGTTGAAGATGACGACATCGAGCGGCTTCGCGGGGCGGCAGATTCCGGGCTGGCCCGCGGGAAGCGTTGCGGCGATTACCGCGATGCCCGCAATCTTCTGCGGAATCTCGCACGCGAGCCTTAGGGCCATGAATCCGCCGTTCGAGAATCCGATCACGTAGACCCTGCCGGCGTCGATCATGTAATCGGCGACCAGCCGATCGATGAGTAGGGATATGAATCCGGTGTCGTCGATACCTCTGCGGTACGCATAGGTGCTCGGGTCGCGGCGATAATCGTTCCAGGTCTTCTTTATCCCTTCGGGGTAGGCGATGTACAGGCCGTGAATGTCAGCAAGCTCGTTGAACCTGCGCCCGGTGATCTTCATCAATCCCTTCGGGCTTCCACCTGCGCCGTGCAGCACGATGAAAAGCGGCGCCTTCCCGGATGGCGTCTTCGCAGGCCGGTGCAGATAGCAGGCCCTCCGGGTTGAATCCGACATGATGTCGAGCCTGACAGGCGAAGCGTCGTTCTTTGCCGTCTCAGTGAAGCATCCCTGTATCAGAAAGAGAACGGTCAGCAGGATCAGGCATGGCTTCATCAGCTTTACTCCGGCTAAAACACGACCCGGACGTTTATCAGGGTCTGGAGCGCTCCATTCCAGAACGTGTACTCGGCATTGTCCGGACCCGGGAACCCATTAAGGCCGAAAGAAAGCTCAAGATTGTACAGCGGCGTCCAGGTCAGCAGCGCCATAATGACGCTGGACTGGTCCTCGATGTTGAATATCCAGTTGACGCTCGCCGAAAGCTCGCTGGTCCCCAGCTGGCTCACGGTCATGAACAGCCCGGTGTAAAACCTCCCGTAATAGTTGGGCACATAACATCCCGACTGAATGAAATAGGCCATCCTGACATCGTTGTTGAATATCTTTTCGGTATACCCGCTGTGATTGTAAAAAAATTCAAAATCGAGCCTGATGCGGTCGTGCACATTGAGCACGTCGAACCCCCTGCCCAAGCCCGCGCAGATCATGGTGGTCCATCCCTCGGGGTTCTCTTTTACGGTCATGCCGTCAAGAATCTTGCCGTTGGTCCCGGGACTCGCACTCACTTCGCCATGCAGGTCGACCGTGAACAGTCTCGAGGTGATCTCGTACCCGATCACCGGGTGGGAATCGCGCCGCCACGAGGCCGACAGCGCCATCTCGGTGTTGCCGATGAGCACCTCGGCCTTGCCTGAAACGCCTATGCGGTCGACGTCTTTTGCATCGTTGAAATTCAGGAACGCGTAGAAGTTGAAGCGCGTGCCCACCGGCACCGTCACCTTGAGGCCGTACACTCCCTCGCGCACCTGGTACGGGTCTAGGATGTTCTTTTTCTCGATGTTGATGACGTCGGTCGGGTTCCAGAGGTATCCCACGCCCCACTTGAGGAATTGCTTGCCGATGCGGAAATACGCGTGCTTCCTTGCATTGATGTCGATGAATATCTCCTCGAGCGGATACTCGACATCGTTTTCCTGGTATGTCTTGAAGGTCGACGATATGACGGTGGTTTCGGTAGGATAGTATTCGAGCGAAGCGCTTGCGTACGCCTTGACGCCGCTGTACAGGCGTATGTCGAGGTTGAAGTTTGCGTCGAACCACGCGCTGAAAACGTTTTTAAACCCGTGATTATCGCCGCTCATCCAGTCGCGGGTCATGGTGTAGCTGTTGCGGCTCGCCAGGCTCCCGCTGAAGCTCACGCGCTCCTTCTCGATCACGGAGCTCACCGTATCCTTGATCACGTTCTTGTTGTCCGAAACGGTTTCGCCGCCGAAAAGCGAGGCCTCGTCGGGGATCCCGGATTGCGCGTCCGTTTTCTGCTCATCAGTCTTCACCGCCGCATCCCCTGCGGACGCCGGTGTGCCCACCGCCTGTATTTCCTGCGTGCCCTTATCCAAGCCCTGCGTCTTTTCTTCCTGGGCCGCCAGCGACGCCGCGATCAGGAGCAGCGCCGCAAAAACCAGGCATGTCATCAATTTGCTCATATGGGCTCCGCCTCATTTGCTCAGGTTCTCGAGATAGCCCTTGGTGAATATCCTCGGGTCCAGGGCCTTGAGCGAAATCCCGGAAAGCTCGACGATCGACTTGTTTCCCTTCTCGAACTCATCGATGTAGATGTGCTGGAGAGGAATGTACTTTCCCTCGATCACCGTCCAGCGCGGGAAATAGGCGGTCTGCATGAGCGTGCCGGACGACGAATACGACTGCACCTTCAGGGGCAGGAAGTTGTCCTGCTGCACCCAGTAGACCTGCCTGGGATACGTCACGTCGTTCACTTTCGCGACCATGGAAAAGCGCAGCACGGGCTTGTTTCCGAGCGTCTCCTCCGCGATTATCTCGCTGCCCGCTGCGTCGAGCTCGGGCGTGTACAGCTCGACGAGCTTGCGTTCCTCGAAGTCGCCGGCCTTGGCGTCGGTGCCCATGATGCTCTCGTCGCGGCTGATGTGCTGGAACGTGCGGGTGTTCTGCCGGTACATCCAGAAGTTGTCGCCCTCGCGCAGGTAGCCGTTGCCCTTTTCGTGTTCGGGGGCGGTCATGATGATCAGGAACTGGTCGGTCTTGTCCCTGCGAAAGTAGAGGGATTCGTACAGTTTGATCCCCTGGTCCACCTTGTTCTGGGTGATGGCGACCTTGACCGAAATGTCGCCGACCATCTCCTGCATTTCGTCGATTTTACCCATGATCGCCGCGACCCGCGATCCGGCGCCGTCGGTCTGCCGGGCTGCGGCCAGCAGAACCATGACCGTGATCAGGCTTACAAAAAATCTCATGCGTGTTCTCCGTTATTCGTATTGTCTCAGGGCCGCTGCTGCGGTGAGCGCGGCCGCCCTTTTTGCGGGGAAATAGGCCGTGACCGCCGTGATCCCCATGATCAGTGCGAAGTTTCCGGCAATGGACGCCGGGTCAAAGTAAAAATACAGGTGCCGGTTGACCAGCAGTATCGAGAATATGCTCGTGGTGTTGATCGTGAACAAGCCGAGTATCCCCATGAGAATGAACGCCATGACCGTTCCCGCGGCGCAGGATATCCCCGACAATAAAACGGTCTCGCATATGAAAAGCATGCGCACGTCGTTCTTCTGCATCCCGATCGCCCGCATGGTGCCGATCTCCCGGGTTCGCTCGCGCACGGTCATGCGCAGGGTGTTGATGACCCCGATCAGGATGATGAAGAACATGATGATCACCGCGAGCAGGGTGATGATCTTGAGCGCGCTCTCCAGGTCCAGTATCGAACTCGCGCTCTCGTACATGGTGCGCACGTCGATCGTGGACCCCTTCCATTTCGTGCGGTTCATGTCGCGCATCTTGCGGTGCAGCGACTCGGTGTCTGATGTGCGCGGCAGCAGCCGCCATTCGGGCGAGAGCGCCGCGTACGCAGGGTTCTTTTTGTCGGGCATGAACATGTCTTTGCCCGCGGGCGCCGGAAGGTTCTCGAGATAGGCGCGGTAGAATATCTCGTCGCCCATGAGTGCGACAGACCCGTCGCCCAGCGCTGTCGAGGAGAACACGCCGGCGACCCGGTACTCACCCGTGGTTGTTTTTCCCTCGAACTTGTTGCGGTACGATATTGTGATCTTGCGGCCGGGAGAGAGGCCGAGCGTTTTCGCGAGCGCCGCGTTCACGAGCGCGTCCCTGTCGTCTTTCTTTTGAGGCATCGACCCGGCGATCATGCGGATATTGCCGGCCAGGACCTTCTGGGACTGCGCGTCGAGGCCGTACCCGAAAACCGGCGCCGCGGCCTCCCTGCCCCGGAAAGATACCGTCGCGGGAATCACCGCAAGTCCCGGGGCCAGGAGCCTGTGGATCTTGTCTGCCTGTTCTATGACGAACGACGGGTCGTTGAGCCGGTTGAACTGCACCTGAAACGATCCGGTCTCGTACGGTTTCATGCCCGCGAGCTCCTTTATGTTCCTGAGGGGGATGAACATCGCGAACGACTCGAATATGTTGTTCGCCCTGATTACGGCGACGACCGTGAGCCGCGCGGTCTGCTGCTGGCCGTAGATGGTCGACATCCGTATCCTGACGATGTCGCCGACCTTCACGTTCAGGGCCTTCGCCTTGTCGTCATAGATTATTACCGGGTTCTCGGCCTTCGGTCGGATGAAATCGTCTATCTTCCCATCGATGAGGCCGTTCTTGAGGAACTCGTCCATTTCCTGGTTCATCTCGAAGCCGATGACGATGCTGTTGTCGCTCTTGCCGTTGCCGATGACCCGGGTGTACACGCCGATCGCCTCGTATATCTCCTTGACGTCGTCCAGGTTGTCCCTGATTATCTTCAGAAAACGGTCCTTGTCCCTGATCA
>JAKLIV010000012.1 GCA_022709405.1 Spirochaetota bacterium | reverse complement strand
ACGCGATGATGCAACTCCTTGAGCAGGACTTCTTTTTCGTTGAGCATTTGCTCGAGCAGTTCCTGGGTCCGCTTCAGGCTTGTCACGTCCTGCATGGTCCCCATGATCACCTCTACGGCGCCGTAATCATTGCGGATTACTTCCGCGTACTGGCATATGTATTTGACCCGGCCGTCAGGGGTGACGGCCTTGAATTCAAGCTCGCCGTTTTCCTCTCCTGCAATGAGGCCTTCCATTATTATTCTGTTGCGTTGCCGGTCTTCGGCTTGAACCATGGTAAGAATCCGCTCAAGTGTAAGATCATAATCCACTGGGACGCCGAATATGCGGTATATTTCATCGGACAATGTGAGTTTTTGAGCGCCGACATCCCATTCCCAGTGTCCCAGTCGGGCTATGCGCTGTGCCCGTGAGAGCAGCAGTTCGCTGCGCCTCAAGGCATCCTCCGTCACTTTTCTTTCGGCGATGTCGCGTTCCAGTTCACGGCTGATTTTTTCCAGGTCGAGCATTTTCTTTTCAAGTTTGCGGATCAGGGTCTCATTGTACATGCGGTAGTATGCGGTCTCGTTTTCAACCGCTATCCCCCGTGCAGCAGAACTTCCCGTCGGGGCAGTATCAAGCACCTCCTGTATTTCTGAAATGAATTTTTCGGGTGCAATCGGTTTGATGAGAAACCGGGCAGCGCCGAGGTCGAGGCCGAAGTCGGCGTCTTTTTTTTCCGTATAGGTGGCGGTATAGAAAACAAAAGGTATATCCTTGAGCTGTTCGTCTTTTTTCCATTCCCTGCACAGGGCGAACCCGTCCATTCCGGGCATGAGGATATCCGATATTATCAGGTCAGGCCTGTTTGAATGCGCTTTTTCGATGGCCTCCACGCCGTTGGAAGCTCTGACGACCTCGCAGCCGTGGCCGGACAACAATACCTCAAGCAGGTATAAATTCTCCAGATTGTCGTCTACAATGAGAATTTTTTTCATAAGCTGTCCTCCGTGAGGGAATGGCCAGTACTGTGACGCTTTTTCATTAATAATGGCGTCACAAGTATTTTTCAATTCTTTCCATAAAAGTCAAAGGATCAATGGGTTTCTCGATGTACCCCGTGCATCCCGCCTCTAAAGTTCGTTCACGGTCTCCGGTCATAGCATATGAGGTGACGGCCACGATCGGAACAGCATGCAGGGATTGATCCTTCCTCAATTCCCGGGCGACCGCGTATCCATCCAGGCCGGGGAGCTGAATGTCAAGAAGAATGAGGTCGGGAATTTTGTCTTTGGCCTGCTCGATTCCAGAGAACCCGTCGCGCGCCTGAGAGACGCTGTATCCGTTTTTTTCGAGAATGAAAGTCAGAAGATAAAGATTCTGCTCGTTGTCTTCGATGATGAGGATTTTTTTCATGAAAACACCTCGTCGTCAGTTCCGTCCGCGCTGCATGCGGGACGGGTTTTCACATTTTTGACTGCAATGGCAGCCGAAATGTAAAAACGCTTCCCTTGCCGGGTTCGCTTTTCACGCTGATTGTTCCACCGAGCATTTCAATCAGCTTTTTGCAGATTGAAAGTCCGAGTCCCGTTCCCTCGTGGCGTCGGGCGAGGCCGGTGTCGATCTGCCTGAAGGGAAGAAAGAGTTTATCTATTTCCGCGGCTTCTATCCCGGAACCGGTATCGCTGACCTTTGTTATAAGGCATGCCTTTTCAATTTTACATTCAACGCGGATGGTGCCGTGCTCGGTGAACTTGACCGCATTCCCGATGAGGTTGATCAGTACCTGTTCAATTCGTCGTCGGTCGCTTTTTATCATGCCCACTTCAGAATCAATGGCAGCTTCAAGCGCAAGGCCTTTCTTTTCAACCTGGGGAATCACGGTGCGCAGCGAGTTCTCGACTGCCGCCCTCATGTCAAATAGTTCGGATTTGATTTCAATCTCGCCGGCCTCGATCTTGGAAATATCGAGAATGTCGTTGATCAGGCTGAGAAGATGGTTCGCGCTTTTCTGCACCATCGAAAGCTGCTTTATCTGCTCGTTGTTGAGAGGTCCGGCAAGCCCCTGCAGGATGATTCCCGTAAATCCGATAATCGAGTTCAGGGGCGTGCGAAGTTCGTGGGACATCGTTGCAAGAAACGCCGACTTCAGTCGGTCGGCGTCCTGGGCCCGCTCCATGGCCTCGGCAAGCTCGGCGGTTCGTTCGACGATGCGCTGCTCCATCGCCTCATTGATTTCTTTAAGCTCGCGAGTCCGTATATTGACCTGCCGCTTCAGAATGAAACTACCGGCGAAACTTATGGTAAGAGCAATACCGGAAGCCAGTACAACTATCTTCAGCCATGAAGGAATCCTGAATGGAACTTCCTCGGAGGTCCATTTCTTCAGAGATTGATAATAAGCGGAGTTCGGATCATTTTTAATTTCAGTCATATGACTGTCGATCGCGTCCAGTAAATACCGGTGCGTGTCCTTTTTTGAGGCAAAAAAAAGCGAGGAAGGCTCGAATACGATCGCAGTATCCGCGAGGCCGTATTTTCTGGCATGGAGCGCTCCGTAAAACTGGTTGGTTATCCCGGCATCCGCATCTCCCCTGGAAAGGATTTCAAACATAGTTTTATAATCAGGGACCGAAACAATATTGATGTCGAGTCCGAATCCCCGGCTGAAGCGGTTAAATGCCTCCTGCTGTACCGATTTTTCCAGGACAATGATTTTCTTTCCGTTCAGGTCAAGTATCGACCGTATTCCGCTTTCCCTTCGCGCATACGCCTGATACCAGGATGAGAGCACCTCTACCTTGTGAAAAGAAAACTTTTTATCACGGTCGGCGGTATAGGCGACATCGGGCATGATGTCTATTTGTCCCTTTTCAAGACGGTTCAATCCTTCATCCCAGGTCCCTGGCACGTATTTAAGTTTCCAGTTTTCTTTTTCCGCTATAAATTCGATGATGTCGATAAAAATTCCGGCGGGCTTCCCGTTATCGGAAGTAAAAACTTTGGGTTCGTTTTCATAAATGCCGACGGAAACGAGCCGGCTCTCGGCTGACGAAGGATTTATGCCGGATAATATTATTATCGTAATTAAAATATATGACAGACATGGAGTTTGAGGTGATGTGTGAATGTCGGGCCCGGATTTATTGTGTGCATGCCTGTTTTTTATAATGAATCGTCGAACGTTATGTGAAAATTGATGAGCCGACTTCAGAATATAAATTTGTCTACTTCATAAATATTTTTATTGGTAATTTTCACTGTAAATAAAATTGTAAAGGATCAAAGTATTATCCACATTTTCAAAATTATTAAAAGAACTTTTATCATGGCTTTGATAAAAAATTTCATTTCTTTTAAGGTGAAACGCAATAATATACAGGGATCCTTTTTAATGGGCTGCGGTACAAAAATGTGCTATTCAGGCTTGTCGTGTTTTCGACGATCCAAACCTGAATTGATTCGATTACGACACCGGCAGTCTTTCGCGTCGATAGCGCGGGGCGTCTGACGTATCGGCAGAAATCTGATGCCGATCGGGTAACATCGGGTCCCGGATGTATATTTTTCTTGCAGATGGCGTCGTTTGGTATATAATTTAGTACAGTATAATCAATTTTCAATTCTGCAGAACAATCATGAAAAACTCGCCGAAAACCATACTGCTCGTGGAGGACGAAGCCCTTGTCGGAATTGCCGAATCTCAGGCATTGACAACGGAAGGATACGAAGTCATTCATGTTCTTTCCGGCGAGGAAGCAATAAGCTTTTTTCGCGAAAAAATGGGAACCGCGGATCTGATCCTGATGGATGTCGATCTGGGTGAAGGGATTGACGGTACGGTCGCAGCACAGGAGATTCTCAGGGACAATGATATTCCGGTGGTGTTCCTGTCATCTCACACCGAAAAGGAAATCCTTGAAAAGACTGAAAAGATAACCTCGTACGGTTATGTGGTCAAAAACACCGGTATTACCGTGCTGACTGCTTCGATAAAAATGGCCGCGAAGCTTCACGAAGCCCATCGCAGGCTGAAGGAGGACGAGCGGATCATTCGTGAAAGTGAAAAAAGATACCGCGCCACGTTTGAGACGACCGGCAGCGCCACGGTCGTTCTTCGGGAAGATACCATCATCAGCTTCGCGAACAGGGAGTTCGAGCGTCTTTCCGGCTACTCGAAGGAGGAGATCGAGGGGAAGATGAGCTGGACTGAATGGGTTGTGAAGGACGACCTGAACATAATGATGGAAAGGCACCGGAAGAGGAGGGAGGAAGGAAAGGAAATTCCGCGTGAGTACGAGTTCAGGTTCGTCAAGAAATCAAGCGAGGTCCGCAACATATTACTTCATGTGGACATGGTTCCCGGAACAACCGAGAGCATCGCATCGCTCGTTGATATAACGGACCTCAGGGCCAGCGAGGAGCGTTACCGCAAGCTCGCCGAAAACGCAGGAGAATCAATTGTCGTGGCGCAGGGACAAATGCTGAAATACGCAAATCCGATAACATGCAAGCTGACCGGGTTCAGCATGAATGAGATATATACGAAGCCGTTCATCGAGTTCATACATCCGGACGACAGAGCCAGGGTGGCCGAGAATTACCGGGCCAGGGCCGAGGGACGCCAGGCGCTTTCGAGCTACGAGTTCAGGATGCTCGCAAAAGACGGAAATTTCCGCTGGGTCGAGATAAACGTGGTCGAGATAACATGGGAGGGCGCTCCGGCGACCCTTAATTTTTTCAAGGATTTCACCGAGCGGAAACTGATGGAAGAGCAGCTGGAAAAATCCCTCATTGAAAAAGACCTGCTCATGAGGGAGCTTCAGCACCGGGTGAAGAACAACCTGAACGTCGTCTCGGGCCTTCTCGGTCTTGAGATGGACAAGCTGTCCGACGAACGCGGAAGGGAGGTTTTCAGGAACGCGCAGTCACGCATCAATTCGATGTCCGCCATATATGAACGACTGAACCGCTCCCCCGATTTCACGAGGGTTGACCTGGCGCCGTACGTGAGAGATCTCGCCGCCATGCTTGCCGAAACATATTCTCTGGACTCTGACAAGGTGCGGATCATCGCAGACATTCAGGAGGTGTGCCTCGATATGAAACGTGCGGTGCCGCTGGGTCTGATCATAAACGAACTTATAACAAACGCTATCAAGTATGCCTACCCGGAAGGCATTAAGGGCGATATCAGGATCGATCTTAAAGTTCGGGGTGATAAAATTGATCTTTCAGTTGGTGACAACGGAGTTGGTTTGCCTGACGGTTTTAATTTTCTCAAATCGGAAAGTATGGGACTGCATTTGATATGGATGCTGACCAACCAGATCTGCGGGGCTATAGAGTTCGCTCCAGGGCCCGGCACGAATGTGCTGCTATCCTTTCCTTTGCAGCCGGCAGATTCTCAGTCGAACGCATATCATCCTCGATGATAAGGAGGTATTGATATCGGATCAGGGCATGGAGTCTATCGTACCGGTAGAATTGCAATTCAACAAAAAAGGCCGCTTTTTCAAGCGGCCTTTTTGACTTATGCCGGATCGGTATTCTATCAATCCGAATCCTTGCCTGCGTACATCTTTTCGATTACGTCGGCGTATTTCTGCATGATGACCTTTCTTTTTACTTTCATTGTCGGCGTGAGTTCACCGCCGTCCTGGGTGAACTCCCTGGGCATGAGGGTGAACCGCTTGATTTTTTCGTAGTTGGCGAGCTCAACCGACTGCTTGTCTATCCTCTCGCTGTAGAATTTGATTATCTCGGGTTTTGCGACCAGTTCTTCGCGGCTGGAGTAGGCGATTCCGCTGTCCTTGGCGTATTTTTCCAGGGCCTCGAAGGAGGGAACGATCAGCGCCGAGATGTAGTTGCGCTTGTCGCCTATTGTGGCGATCTGCTCGATATAGTGGTCCATTCCGACCACGCCTTCGATATGCTGGGGCGCGATGTTCTTGCCCTGCGAGGTTATGATCAGGTCCTTGATCCTGTCGGTTATCCTGATGAAACCTTCCTCGTCGATGACGCCGACGTCACCGGTCTTGAGCCAGCCGTCTTTCGTGAATATCTCGGCTGTCGCCTCGGGCTTGTTGTAGTATCCCTTCATCAAATTTGGGCCCTTGATCTGGAGCTCTCCTTCGTCGGATACACGCATCTGGGTGCCGTATATCGCCTTGCCCACCGTGCCGAATTTATATTCGCGCGGCCTGTTGCAGGTCGACATCGGAGATGTTTCGGTGAGGCCGTATCCCTGGCAGACCAGCACGCCGCAGGCGAAGAAGAATTCCTCGATGTCCTTGGACAGGGCTGCGCCGCCCGCGGAGAAGAATTTTTTATAGCCGCCGACCACGTCGCGAAGCTTGCTCAGGACAAGCTTATCTGCAAGGGCGTGCTTTGCGGCAAGCAGCGGTCCGACGAACGCTTTGTCTTTCTTTTTGTAGGCGTATTTTTTCCCGGTCTCGAAGGCCCAGTTGAAAAGTTTTTTCTTTATCCCGCCTGCCTTTTCAACCCCATCGTGAACGGTTGCGTAGATCTTTTCATATAGCCGCGGAACGCTGACCATGCAGCTCGGCTTGACTTCGGACAGGTAGGCCACAATTTCTTTCTGATTCGCCATGTAGTTGTTTTCGGCGCCCTGTCTGAACACGTAATTCGACCATGTTCGCTCGTAAGCGTGGCTCAGAGGCAGAAAACACAGTGAACTGTCGCTGCTGTCGACGTCGAAATGCTTGTCGATCGCGATAAACTGCGAGCACATGTTCGCATGGGTGAGCATGACGCCCTTGGGATCGCCGGTAGTCCCTGATGTATATATCAGGGTCGCCAGCTCTTCGGGTTTGCCGCTTTCTATCCTCTTATCGAGCTCTTGTTCTTTCTTTGATGCTTCCCCTGTTTTGATAAAATCATCGAGGTGAATGCTGATGTTTCCTGTGAGTTTTATGGTTTTGTCGAACACGATCACCTTTTTAACCTGCGGCGTTGATTGGATAAACGACATTACCTTGTCGTACTGGCCTTGATCGCCGGCAAAAATGATCTTTACCTTGGCATCGTTGACGATGTACTCGGCCTGCTTTGCCGTGTTTGTCGCGTAGATGGGAACGCTTACCGCCCTTATGGAAAGGATCGCATAATCGGCCAGGTGCCATTCGGGCCTGTTTTGAGAAAAGGTGCTGATCATGTCGTTTTCCTGGACGCCGATTTCAAGCAGCGCTTTAGCGATGCACCTTATTTTGCGCCCCATTTCCCCATAGGAGATGCTTTGCCACGAACCGCCCTCTTTATATTTCATGGCGATCTTGTCTCCGTACCGGGCCACGCTCTCATGAATCATTGACGCGAGATGCTCTCTTGACATAGAAGTTTCCTCCAATTACATGGATATGCTGAATGAAGCTATAAAATACTGTACAGAAAACGCCGATGAATGCATCTGACATTGACTTTCTGTTTCCATCGGCTTTTTCTGCAAAATATTTTGCAGAATGATATGCGGAGAACCGAACTTCAATCGGTAGTCAAACTATTATTCGTGCTTATAGTATGACAAGCACTATTCATGAATACATGAATATGAGAGAATAAAATTTTCCTGAAAAAATAATAAGGGAACTTCTATAAATTACATTATGGATGTTCCCTTGTGGGCATATTCATTGGTAAAATCAGGTTTTATCATTTTTTAATAATGAAAAAACTGATTTTTAGAGGTGCCCATAATTCATAATCTGATGTGGCAGCTAATCAAAGTAAATAATTGATGACTGATAGCCTGGATGCCTGCACACAGCGGATTATTGAGATTCATTATACGGCAAACCGTATAATCATGCAATAGGCTACAAGAATGAAAATGAACAAACTGTCGGTTTTATACAGAATAAGTGTGGGGTTGGTTGCGGTCCGCATCGTTTATCCTTCAGGGAATGCGGACCGCATGCAGGCATAAGTCTATTTTTTTCTTTTGCGGATTTTTTGCTCAGGAGGAAGCTGTATAATTTCTTTTTGAATTTCAATCTCTATATTTTCGGTTTGCGGCTGTTCGACTTCATCAGTATGGTGCTGCTCGTAATCGAACCTGTCCTCAGGGTTTTTGAACCTGAACCTCTTTTCGATGAACTCGCGGAACATGTCGATATACTCGAACACCGCAGGTACGGTCACCAAGGTTATCATCGTCGATACGATAAGACCGCCGATGATGGCTACGCCCATGCCTCTGCGGAACGAGGCCGCTTCTCCGATACCAAGGGCCAGCGGAAGCATTCCAGCAAGCATGGCGAACGTGGTCATGAGGATCGGCCGCAGCCTTTTCAATCCGGCCTGCTTGATCGCGTCCCTGCGTGTCAAGCCGGAGCGATAGCCTTCGAGTGCGAAATCGACCAGCAGAATGGAGTTTTTGGTCACAAGCCCGAGCAGCATGACGAGGGCTATCATCGAGAAAAGGTCGAGCAGCATTCCGGTCATGAACAGGGCGTAGAATGCGCCTGCTATCGCCGGAGGCAGCGCCAGGAATATGGTCACCGGCGTGAAGAAGGACTCATACAGGCTCGACAATACGAGGTAAATGAATATGAGAGCCAGAATGAAAGCCGTGATCATATTGCCCACAATGTCCCCGAAACTGTCGGCCGCCCCGATGAACGAATAGGATACCCCTTTGGGCATGGGCATTTCTTTTTTCAGGATTTCTTCAGTCCTGGTCAGTGCGGTGCCGACCGCTCCGCCCGGGGAGATATTGGCCATTATCTGGACCACTCGTGAGCGGTCCTGCCTCAGTATCTTCGCCGGTCCCACCGCATCCTTGCCGGACGCCACCACTTCAAGAGGGATCATCTTGTTCTGCATGTTCGGGACTTTGGTCTGGGAGAATGCGGATTTGAGGTTCCTCTGTTCCGGCTTCAGCCTCAACCGGACGTCGTATTCAAGGCCCTCCTCCCTGAACTTGCCTACAACGCCGCCTTCGACATGGTAGCGAAGCTCCATGCCGGCTGTCCGGTGCTTGACGCCGAGAGCGGTCATCTGCTCCTCGTTCAGCTGCACCTGAAATTCCGGTTTGCCGGGGCGGTTGCTTGTGGCGATTTCGGTGAGGTCCGGAAGCTGTTTGAGTTTCTCAATTACCTTCTCGGAGTATTTTTCAATCTCCTCCAGGTTGTCGCCTTTTATATTGAGTATATAGGGTTTCGAGTCGTTCCCGCCCATGTACTCGTCGACCGAAAGATTGGCGCTTTTATATGATGCGAGTTTTTTGCGTATCTCTTGTTTTATCTCCACTGAATCCCGATCCCGTTCGGCGAACTTTATCAGAAATACGTTGATCGCGGCTTTGTTATCCTCCCCTTCGGCATTGCCGACCGTGAGCGTTACATAATTGAGCTCCGGAAGGTCAGCGAGCTTGTCAACTATTCCTGTGGCGACGTCCCTGGTCCCTGCCAGGCTGATCCCTGAAGGGAGTTCGATGTTGATGGTGAATTCGCTTTCGTCGGCCTCGGGCTGGAAGGTCTTGCCGATTGCGCCGAATGCCCCGATGCTGCCGGCAAAGACAAGCGTGGTGATCACGATAACCAGAACGGGATGCGAAATGCTGAAATCCACAATTCTTTCATAATAGTTGTCAAGCTTGTCCTGGAACCGGTCAAAGCCCTGTACAACGCGGTTTTTTGCCTTTTCGCCGGTGCCGGCGAAATAGGCCGAAAGCAGCGGCGCGGTGGTAAGCGCGTCGAACAGGCTGATCGCCATGGCGAATGCAATGGTGAGCCCGAACTGCCTGAAGAAGCGGCCGGCGATGCCCTGCATGAACGATATGGGCAGAAATACCGCCAGTATGGTGAGCGTGGTCGCGATTACTGCGAGCATGACTTCATTCGTGCCGGCCTCTGCGGCCCGTCTCGGCGTCATGCCGGATTCGAGCTTGCGGTATATGTTTTCCCTGACGACAATCGCATCGTCGACCAGGAGTCCGACTGCCAGAGACAATGCCATGAGAGACATGATATTTATGGTGAACCCCATGAAGTACATGATGACGCAGGCGCCGATGATCGAGTTTGGAATCGCTATGCCGGTAATGATCGTGGATCGTACATTGCCCAGAAACAGGTAAACCACGATGACCGCCAGGATGATGCCGATGATCATCGTTTCCTCCACGTCGCGAATCATGGTCCTGATATAACGCGCCGTATCGTAGACAAAGACGAGCTGAGGATTCCCGTCCATCCCTTTGACGACCTCGTTCATCCTGTCTATGCGTCCCATGACTCCGTCGGCGACCGCGACCGAATTGGATCCTGACTGCTTGAATACGTCGAGGATGATGCACTGCTTCATCTGGAACTTCTTCTTTTCCGGATTTTCCTTGGGGCCGAACATCTTGCTGAAGAAGCCTTTCTTCTCAGCTTTTTTCTCGTCGACGATGGTATACAGGTATGCCATGTTCTTGATGTCCTCGGCGCCGTCCCTGACAGTGCCGAGCTTGTCGATGGTTACCCCTCCGGCAAGATCTCCAGAGAATGAAACGACGGTTTTCTTGATCTGGTCGATGTCTCGGAATTCTCCCACGGTCTTGAAGGTTGTTGAACGGTCGCCCCGGTCGTATTTGCCGACCGGAACGTTGGCGCCGGAACTCTTTAGTTTTTCGGCGACGGTCAATGCCGGTATCTGGTAGGTGTTAAGGAGATTGCGGTCAAGCTCTACCTGAATCTCGCGGCGGGTGCCCCCGGTGAGCCTGACCTCTCCGACCCCGTCGATCTGCTCCATGAGGGGCTTTATTTTTTCCTTGGCAATATCGTACAGCTTTGCGGGCGGCAGGTCGGCGGTGACTGCGATGGTGACGACAGGCTGGTCGGTGAAGTCGAACTGTCTCACCAGCGGCTCGTCGAGAAGGTCGTCGGGAAGGTTGTTGCGCGCCAGCGCGACCTTTTCACGCATCTTTTCTTCTGCGTATTTCACCTCGGTTTCGTAGGTGAACATGGCTGCAACGACCGATACTCCTTCCATGTTGCGTGAAGAAAGCCTTTTCAGCCCGGAGATCGTGCTTATCTGTTCTTCAAGGGGCTTGGTGATGAGCTTTTCGATTTCTTCAGGAGATGCCCCGGCGTATATGGTCGTTACGGTCACTACCGGGAAATCGATCGGCGGAAAAAGATCGACACCCATACGCTTAAGACCGATGCCTCCTGTCACGAGCATCAGAATGATTATGCAGGCGATAAAGATCGGTCTTTTAATGGAAAATTGCGCAATGGTCATACGGGTTCTCCTTGAGAGCGTGTGGGAGTTTTTTCCGGGATCTTGTCTGCGGGAACGGTTGTTGGAACTGGTTCCGTGCCTGTCGCGTGTCGTTCATGGTAAGGCGCTTCGCTAAAAAAATTGGTTAACCAGTTAATTAATCTCAAATGCGTTGTCAACTGATAAATGCAGAAAAAAATGACTGGTCAGGTTTTTCGGATGCACATGAGGATTATATCAGCAGATGGATTTGAATAGTTGGTAAACTCATAAATGGTCTCGGTAAGGGAATGTATCATATCCCTGGACGATAGATCGATGTTCGACTTGAAATTCGTTATTATCCGGTTTTCTCCATAGGTCTGTCCGTCTTCGTTCGCGGCATTTTTTACCCCGCGGGTATAAAAAAGAAGAGAGTCTCCGGGTTCAAGCATCATCGAAATGTCTTTAAATACAACCTTTTTCGCGAGGTTCTGCCCCGTTTGGGTGTTGTTAACGTGTATATGCCCCTTTTTCGTTTTGCTGTAAAAAATAGTGTTGATTTCTCCGTATGACGAAATGATCGCTTTGCCCGTTCTCTGGTTGATTTGATATACGCTCAGAAACAGAAGCGACTGCACGCCTGAAATGATTTTGGAAACGCGGTTTTCGATAAGCTCGATCAATGCCGAAGGCATGGTTGCGCCTGATGAGTACGAGCGAACAAGGGTTCTGACCGCCGCACCGGCAAAAGAGGACGATGCGTCGTTACCGATGATGTCGCACGTCACGATCTGGTAAACGTCCTTGCTGATGTGAAAGGCGTCGAGAAATGTTCCTGTCATGAGATCGGTCGGGAGGTATACGGCCGATATGTCGAGCCCCGGGATGTTGTCGAATTTCGGGAAAAGCCTCGCCTGGGCGTTGCGCATTTTCATGAGCTCGTCTTTATAGCGGGCGTCTTCGGTCTTCGCTGTCCCGAACAGCAGCTCCCCTGAAGCGGCGATGAGCCTGCCTGCGAGAACGAGCACTGCGCCGTCGGTTTCGAAAATCTGGGATTTGGCCTGGGCGACGAAGTATACGGATACCTCTTCGATGAAAAGAGGGATGACGCAGATGTGGCAGGCCGCGCCTTCGTCGTTCTTGTCCTGGAAGAAAACCGGCTCGCCTGCTTTGACGGATTTCTGCAGCTCGCCGTTTTTGATCACGGCCTCTGCGGGAACCGGTGAAAAATCGTCGGAGAATTTCTTTGCGGCCAGCACGGTCGTTTGCTGGGCTGATACGCTGACGATATCAATGCCGGCGATCGATGTAATTCCGGAAAGAGCCGACAGCGCTGAACTTATCTTTTCGATTCTGGTTTTATCCATTGGATCGGCCATCCTCGCGCTTATTATCGGCATCTACCTTCATTCGTTCAACGCCAGAAGCAGGTGCTTGCGGTCGAGGTTCGCTCCGGTCATGATGATTACGACCTTTCTTCCGGCGAGCTTTTCCTTGATTTTTAGAGCGCACGCGATGCCGGACGCCCCGGCCCCTTCAGCCAGGTTATGTGTCTGGGTGAGCGAAAGAAGTACGCCCTGTATCAGTTCTTTTTCGGTGACGGCCACGACTTCGGAGATCGTATCCTTTATGATGAGGTAGGGAATCTGGAATATCGAGCGCGCCGCGAGCCCGTCCGCGAACGTTTCCGCCGCCTCGGTCGTCACCAGCTCGCCTTTCTCGAGTGAAAGCTTCAGAGAAGGGGCCTTTTCTGCGACGACCCCGATGATGTTCACGCCGGGGTTGATCGCCTGCGCCACTCTGATGAGAGAGGCGCATCCTCCTCCTCCGCCGACCGGCACAATGATCGTGTCCACCTCGGGAAGGTCCTCGAATATTTCAAGCCCCATCGTGCCCAGGCCGTTGAGGACCCCGGGTTCGTTTCCCTGCTCGATATAGTAGTAGCCCATCTCGTCGGCCAGCTCTTCGCAGTAGACCTGTGTCTCGTAAAAATCCTTGCCGTGCTGCATGAGCTCGGCCCCGAGGCCCTTGATGACGCTGTTGATTTCGGGATTGTTGTTGATCGGCACGACAACGTTGCAGAATATGCCTTCATTTCTGGCCGCCCAGGCCGTGGCCAGTCCATGGTTCCCCCTGGTCGCCACTATCACGCCCTTTTCCCTGACATCATCGGGCAGGGAGGCCATAAAGTTGACTGCCCCCCTGATTTTGAAGGACCCCGTGGGATTGTGGTTCTCGTGCTTGATATAGATTTCGGCACCGGTCATCTGTGAAAGACCGGGATAGTGGATGAGGTGGGTTTTCTTGAGGCTCTGATATACGGCCTTGCGGGCTTTATAAATATTAAGAAAATTGACGGATTCTGCGCGTTCCCTGTATTTTTCGAGCATACGGTACTCCTGCAAGGTTTATCGGGATTTGTGCCCTTTTTTGGATGCTTTGATCTATTGTGGGCTTTATGCCGTTCTTTGTAAATAGATTTTTATCTATTTGGATGGCTGATATCCCGCATGACCGGCATCAGTGGCGGCCTTTTACGGGAGCGGTTAACGCAGACGGGATTTCAGGAAGGATTATTTCCTTCATCAGATTTTTTTTCGCATGAATTGCACTTTTCTCTTTTCAGACAATACCTGCACCGGTCGTCGTCGCAGAACTGGCAGTTGAAACAGTCCTTGCAGGGATGCTTCTTTTTGCCGCCGGTGTCTTCCGGAATGAAAAATCTGCCGGTCCTTCCCGGAATCTCGTGAAATGCCATGCTCAGAGATCAAACCATTCAACCAGGTATTTCTTCACGTCAATCGAGTCGATGATTTTTTTTTCAGGCGAAAAAATGCTGATGCGCAGGGAAACACTGTCCCCATTACCCCACGGCCACCAGGCTGCGAAAAGCGCGAGGTCATGGTCCTCGTTTTCATCTGAATAGATAAACTGTCCATGCTCGATCCCGTAAAGCGATTTGACCAGTTTTTTTATCGCTTTTGAGGCTTTTTTAATGGAAGCCGAATCCCATTTTTCCGAGAATTCGTCGTCCAATGCACTCATCATGGCCTTCATTCCATGGTGATCCAACACAATAAGGAGGGAATTGAACCTGCTGTCGAAGTCCCACGCCTTGTCGGAAAAGGTTTTTTTCACTCCCAGGCAGATGCTCTGGAATTTTTTAAGATCATCCTGTTTCATGGTCATATTATTGCATATATGCATGTTACGGTCAAGATGAAGTTTCATCCGTTGTCTGAATATCAACTCGGCGCTTCTTTGGAGTCAAAAAAATATAATGCTAAACTATCAGGATACCGGTTCCGATATGAAGATTAAGGGGTTTTATGCCCCTTTGTCGGTTTTGGCGCTACAGGCTGAAGACATTAAACGGGACCCCACGGAACGGGGTTTAGAGAAACAGGGATGTTTGGTCATAAAAACATATTCGCAGGCTTCTGCGCCCTTATATTTGTATTCAGCCTCTGTCAGGGTTCTGAATGTAAAACCCGTCATGCACAGGCCGCTTATCGCGTTTATGATCATTCCAGGTCTTCGGGAACTCAGAAAAAAAAATCCGCGCGGCAAAAACCGAGGAAAACTGCCCGGCAAAAAAAATATCGTGTACAAAAAGGGGACACCCTGTACGGGATAGCCCGGAAACACAATGTCAGGCTCGATGACCTCCAGAGAGCCAATTCAGTGTCAGAACGAAAAATAGTGCCCGGGATGCTGCTCGTGATCCCGGGACCGAAATCCGCAGCGACTGCCGCCGTACAGAGAAAAACGGTCGAACAGCGGCCTGACGCTCCCCGGTTCCGGTGGCCGCTTAAAAAAATCGTGTCTTTCAGGCGTGACGGCGACACCGGAGTGCGGCCCATCGGTCTTATCATTGCGGGGAACCCCGATTCGGGCGTGTACACGTCGGCTGACGGCGTGGTCAAGAAGGTCGGACAGATGAGGGGTTACGGAAAGTATGTCATGGTCAGGCACGAAAGGAAATACATGACGGTTTATTCGAACCTCGGCGAGGTGCATGTCAGGAACGGCGATATGCTGGATGCAGGCGATATGATCGGGAGGGTGAGTTCCGCAAACATCCTTCATTTCCAGATCGACTGCGGGGGCAAACCGCAGAATCCGCTTCTTTTTCTCCCGAAAAAAGGCTGAAACGAGCCGGCTGCCGGATTATTGAGAAACCAAATTCTGCAGGGACGGTTTTTTTATTGAAAATTTATTGTTTGTTTTTTAAATGGCAGATGCTTTTATCTTTTATATTTTGGCTGGTATAATGTATGGAACCCAAAAAAGTCACATTGAAAAAACTTCATGAAGTCATCGAAGCCCTGCAGGAAGGATCAGAAGAGCCGATTGGAAATTATTTTTACAAGGGCTTCAGGATTCAGATCAGCAAATACAGGTCGTCGGGCACCGAGCGATATATGAGGCTTTACAGGAAAAGACGCGAGAACGGATATTGCGTGAGGTGCGGAGCGAAAGTCACCAAGAAGAATCCGAAAACCGGCAAGCTGTACCGGTTATGCGAATTCCACAGGGAAATAACCGACAGAAAAAGCTGACCGGAGATCACATCCTTGTTACGGAGATGATAATGACCGGCTCATCGGGCACGTTTTGATACATTCCCTCATCGTGTGTCGGCGTGCCGCTGATCGAGTCGACGACCTCCATCCCTTTTATCACCCTGCCGAAAACGCAGTAGCCGAAATCCCTCGGGCCGTGGTCGAGAAATGCGTTGTTTTTCGTGTTGATGAAAAACTGCGCGGTTGCGCTGTGCGGCGCCGCGGTTCTCGCCATCACGACGGTGCCGCGCTCGTTTGAGAGCCCGTTAGTCGCTTCGTTCCGTATGGGCCTTCCGGTTTCTTTCTGGGCCAGGTCGGCGGTAAATCCCCCGCCCTGGATCATGAAACCGGGAATGACCCTGTGGAAAACCGTTCCCTCGTAGAACCCCTGGTCGACGTAGCCCAGGAAATTACGGACCGTTTCCGGGGCCTTGCCGTCATAAAGCTCGATCAGGATATCGCCCTTTGACGTCTGCATAAGCAGCTTTGTGCCGCTTTTTGAACAGGCGATGTGCGATGCCGCCGTGATCAGGCAGACTATGATAACGCTTAAATATTTCATGGCGCCTCCATGCAATCATGAGTCATGTTCCCGCTCTTTGTCCGCTCCGCCGGACCGCTGGTCGTTACTGTGGTACCACGCTTCTCATCCGATGTCAAGAAAAAGGCCCGGCAGCGCCTGCTGTCGGCCTGTTTATCGGATACTGTTCCCGATCCAGCCTGAAGAACCGATTCGGCGAGCTTCTCGAGCCTTCCTTCAGCGGGCTTGCCCGGCGAATAGATCTCATTATAGAAAAGAGAGACGATTTTTTCATCCGACAATTCTTTCAGATAGGAGGCCGAATACCCCCATTTCAACAGATAGGGTTCGGCGTGCATGCGCGCGGTCTTTATCGATTTGAAAACGATCTTTCGGCCGTTTGACATGGTCGCGGGCGCACAGCCCAGCGAGAACAGGGTTATGTGCGGGTCGCGGCCCCTTCTTATCCGTTCATGAAACACGACGGGGCTGTGCTCCGCGTGGGAGGGCATGAAGGTAAACCGGATGTTATCGGCGGTGATCCCGCCCCTGCACAGAGGTATCCCGAAATCCACCCCGTTGAGGTTTGAGCCCATGAGTTCATGACCCGCTATGACGATAACTCCCTCCTTTGTCGTTCTCCTGTCAAAAAAATTAGTGTAAAAGAGCGGGACGCGCCTGTATCTTTCAAGAAAAACAGAAACCTTTCCCCTTCCTTCTCTTTCGAGAGGAACCTGTTGCGCCGCACTGGAGAGCACAGGGCAAAGGTGCGCGTACCGGAGGGAGGGCGGCATTTGCGAAATATTTTTAAGCCCCTGCATGCGGACAAATCCGAGACCGTCATACCTGCCCGCGGCCACGGGTTCGCTTCCGTGCCTGGAAACGCAGTCCTGCAGGTAGTCCAGTTCGAGGAGCATGGCCAGAAGCGATTCCTCGACCAGGGATGTCGGGACCGTTACGCCGGTGTCGGCGTTTATGCTGTTCCTGAGTCTCGTGACTGCGCTTTCGGTCACGTCGATGAACGCCCCGGCTGGAATGAGGGGGGCGGCCGGGGTTCGCCTTTCATGGGAGTGCTTTTGAATTTTTGCAGATTTATTTTCGTAATACGAGATCTTTTTCTCGTGCGACCATTTCCAGGTCCTGGACATTTTTTTCAGCAGGGAATCCTCTCCGAAGATTATATGATGATGGATGAGCTGGAGCAGAAGGAACAGGGGGACACCGTCGATGACATGATCGTGGGCCGTTGCCGCGATGCTGTATGATTCTTTTTTCGGGTCATGGACGATTTCGACAACGACCTTTTTTCCGGCCGATGCGCCGTCGCGCAGGGTATGATACCCGGTGCGGATGGTTCTTTCGTTCGGAATGCGCCCCTGCGCGACCCGCACCTGCGCACCGACCAGCATGTCTCCGTACTGTTCGAGGGCCAGAGCTACGGCCCCTGAAGCGAGAGCTCGGATTCTTTCGGTGGTCATGCCCGGGAGTCCGCCTCTGACTTCAAGAGAGCCGGAAAAAACCTTTACATAGCGCCTTTTGAGGAATTCCCAGCCAGAATCAGGGGGCGCAATGCCGGCGAGCGCCGGTATGTTCTTAAAAATATGGAGTATTCCTCCTGCGTGGATCAAAGGCTCGAAAATGTGCATTTCTTTCTCCTTGTCATGTTATATTTCTGTATTTGACTGCCGGCACGGACCGTGCATCCGAACCGTACATGACGCAGAAGATACCTCAAACCGGGACGTGGGTCTTGTCAAACGGACAGAATGTGAAAATCAGGTAAAGTCATTTGCTCGACTGTGGATTTGATCCTGAGAGACCATTGAGAAAAGGGGGTGTCATCTGCTCGACTGTGTAATTGAGGGGGATTCGGGCTCAGTTTTTGCCCGCCCGGTAGTCGGACGGGGTGACGCCCATGCGGTTTTTAAAGGCCCGGTTGAACGTGGCGAGGCTTTCGAATCCGACTGAAAGGGCTATGGTGATGATTTTTTCATCCCCCTGCCTGAGCCTCGCAGCCGCCTCCCTGATCCTGTTCTCGTTGATGTATTCGCTGATGCGCATGCCGGTATACGACTTGAACAGGGTGCCCATATAGTTCGCATTCAGGTCGACCGCGGCCGCGAGCCCCTCCCGGGAGATGTCGGACTGGTAGTTGGCGTCGATGAAGGCGATCACCCTTTTCAGCTTCTCTTCGGATGATTCGGTGATCGTCGGCTCCCTGTCCCGGGACCCCCTGAGCCCCTTGTACAGCTCGTCCATCTCACGGTTTCGCAGCATCCTTTCCCTTCCGAAAAGCACGGCGAAGATCGCGATAAACAGCGGCGAGCAGTAGATCAGGATCAGGTTGCTCGTCGACCATCCAGCGGCTTCAAGGACTATTTCGGCCGCCGCCAGCAGGCATGCCGCGCCTAGGCACAGGGCCGAGGTGATGAAGCGCAGTCGGTTTTTCTGCATTGAAGCGAGGCGCCGCAGCAGCGTGACGAAGACCGGGACGATAAAGATGAACACCGTGGTGGCCATTGCCGGCCGCAGGGGCCACCCGAGAAAGGTCCCGTTGGCGAAAAAAATCAGCACTGATGAGGCCGTCAGCAGCGTGACGACAATGATGTTAAAAAGACGAAAATACGACCGGTAAATCGACTGGACGAGCATAATGAGCAGGGCGAAAAAGAGAGGGAGTATCGACCAGTCAAGGGCGTAGTTGAGGCCGAAGGGGACAATGGCATACGGGAGATAATTCAGGATGATCCTCAGCGCAAGGAGGAACAGGGAGAGGGAGCTGAAAACAAGAATGGGCTCCCTTCTGGTAAGAAAGTGGTACAGGAGCAGCGCGATGGCGAAACCCAGGCAGACGCAGGCGATGCCCACGGGCGCGTGAATATAGAGAATGTCGTAAAGGAATTTGTTGAGTTCGAATTCCTGTTCGCTCTGAATGCGCACGGGTCCACGTATGGAAATGAAATGCCCTGCATAACCGTCGATGGTTATGCAGATGCGGTTTGTTCCCTGGATGAGGGCCCCCTCGGGCAACAGGTAGTAGGCGTGCAGCGGCATATAGGTCGCTGCGCCGAATGACCCTTTCGCCACGCATCGGCCGTTGATGAACAGGCTTTCGCTGGGCCCGGTCCTGCCGATCGAGATTCCGCGGAACAGGGCAGGGTCTTCATTGACTTCGAGCTCGCTCCTGAAATGGTAGGACCGGACCGTTCCATCGGGCGGGCCTTCGGCCTTCAGTATGAGGGGAAGGGTCACAGGGCGCCACTTCGAGCAGGTTGCGGCGTCTTCTTTCGATGATGGAACGTCTTCGCCGCATACCTCCCAGGCAGTCGCCCTGACTTCGGAGCGAAGCGGTTGCGGGAATATCAAGGCTGCAATCGTGATCGCGGCCGGGACAAGGATGAATCGATGCCGAAGTTTCATGCGGTTACAAGATAATTCATCCGGCATTGACCGTCAATAATAATCCCCGGCGTGAGCCCCGGTTATTACGCCCTGTAATAAGATATTGACCGCAGCCGACAGTGAGTGCTATGATGTTCGGGATCATTAATGCTACAAAAGAACGTCTGATGCGAAACCGCCACCTGAAATGGTACCGCCTCGACAATGCGGCGAAAATTTTCCCGTCCGTGATGACGTCGCGCATGAGCGCCGTCTTCAGAATTTCGGCGACGCTTAAAAGTTGCGTTGATGCCGGTATTCTGCAAAAGGCACTGGAGAACGTCATCGGCCGGTTTCCGTATTACCGGGTCACGCTGCGAAGCGGGCTGTTCTGGCATTACCTGCAGGAGACGGATTCGGTCCCGCGGGCGAGGGAGGAATTCTTCGATCCGTGCCGTAAAATGAACAGGCGCGAAGACGGCGGATTTCTCTTCAGGGTGCTGTATTACAGGAGAAAGATATCGGTTGAGTTCTGCCATGCGCTGACCGACGGAACGGGCGGCGTTATCTTTCTCAAATTCCTGCTGGCCGAGTACCTGAGGCTCAGGGGCGTGACTGCTGCTTCGGGTCCCGGCATACTGTCGCCCGAAGAAATCCCCGATGGAGAGGAATTCGAAGACGCCTATGCCCGCTACTACAAACAGAACATCCCGTTCCCGCCTGAAGAGTCCCGGGCATTTCACGTCCCGGGCGAGCTCATCAGGCCCGGATCGCTCAACGTGCGCACCGGGATCGTTTCGCTCGGACAGGTACTCTCCGCAGCCAGGTCCCGCGGCCTCACGCTCACCGAATTCATCGTCTCGGTGTATATCTATTCGCTCCAGGAATTCATCACGTCCATGCCCGAACGGCAAATGAGAAAACTCATGGCTCCGATCAGGATCATGGTCCCGGTCAACCTCCGCAAGATGTATCCCTCGAAGACCATGAGAAATTTTTTCCTGGCGGTGAAGCCGGGCGTCGATCCAAGGCTGGGCTTCTACACCATGGATGAAATCACGCGGATCGTGTACCATTACATGAGGGTCGAAGTCGATGAAAAATTCATCAACCAGCAGATCGCCCGCAACATCGCCGGCGAAACGAACCTTGTTCTTCGTTCGGTGCCGCTGCTTCTCAAGGGACCGATCATGAAGATGATCTACAACAGGGGGGCCACGTCGAGGCATTCGGGAGTGGTGACCAACATCGGCGCGGTGTCCCTGCCTGCCGGCATATCGCGGCACGTCGAGCGCATCGAAGCGCTGCCCAACCCGAATCCGCTGACCAGGGTTAACGTGGGAGTGGTGTCGTACAACAAGTGGGCGTACATCAGCTTCGTGAGCTTTCTCGACGAGGCCGACATCGAGAAGTTTTTTTTCCGCAACCTCGTGAAACAGGGGATACGGGTCAGGATAGAGAGCAATTAGGGGGAAGTTATGCCATACTGTTCGCAATGCGGGGTCGAGGTCGGGGTGGATGCGGATTCATGCCCGCTGTGCAACGTCCCGATACAGAAATTCGGCGAAGCCGATGCCGCAGGGGAGCGGCCGTATCCTGAACGCTACCGCGATGCCCCGATGACCGGGGGGCAGAAACGGCTGATCTCCTGGCTCGCGTTCACCGCGCTTTTCGTCACGGCCTTCCTCGTGGTGCTGACGGTGAATCTCGTGCTCGACGGGCGCATAACATGGGGGCGCTACGCCCTTGCCGGAATCGGCGCCGGATGGATCTATGCCGGGGTTCTGCTTCTTTTCATCAGGCGGTTGTGGCTCGTGATTCTGCTGAATTTCGCGGTGACGACCGGGTTTCTCGCTCTCGTCGACGTGTTTGATGGATCGCTTGACTGGTTCCTGGCCCTCGGGCTTCCGATATCGGGAATGGCGACCGCCGCGACCCTGCTGCTGGCCCTGTTCGCCCGGGTATTCAAGAAATGGCCCGCGCTCCTGGCTTCGACGGCCCTTTTCACGGCCGGGGTCTTCTGTCTCGGGCTCGACCTGCTGGTGTCGGGCTACAGGGGACAGGTTCGCATATCATGGTCGTTCATCGTGATGGTGTCGATCTACCCGATAGCCGTTTTACTGTTTTTCTACCATTTTTTTCTGAGGAAAAGGGTCGACCTGAAGAGATTTTTTCACGTGTGAACTTACGGCGCGATGCGTTATTCCGGGTTCACTCCCCGAACCTGACGGTCACGGTCGTTCCGTTGTCGGTAGAAACAAAGTAAGTCCCTTTGATCTGCTCGGAGAGGTTTTTGATCAATACCGCACCCATGGTCGTTTTCCCGTTTTCGAAACGATCGGAGCGCACCCCGATACCGTTGTCCCGTATTGAAAGCGTTGTCTCCCCGTCGTTTTTTTTCAGGCTGATCGTGATGGAGCCCTCGTCGCGGCCGTTGAAAGCGTGCAGGAACGCATTGGTGATTATCTCGTTCACCAGCATGCCCAGAGTCACCGCGTATTCGATAGTGAAGTTTATGGAATCGTCTATATCGTAGAACAGGCCGATTTTCTTATTCCTGATCTCGCAGGGAATGTTGCACGCGACCTGCTCGCCGATTTTTTTTATGAATTGCCCGGCGGGTATGACCGCGTAATTTTCGGTGGCGCCCACGGTATCGTATACCGCAGACATCGAAAATATCCTGTTTTCGAGCGCCATGAGTATGCGCTCGATCGTTTTGTTTTCGTCATGGGCGTTGCGCAGGAGATTTATGATGCTCACCACGATCTGGAGGTTGTTCTTCACCCGGTGATGGATCTCCTTGATGAGCTCGTCCCTTTCCCTGAGTCTGGCCGAGAGCTCGAGCATGTTTTTCGCCCGTTCGTCGATAAGGGAATGGAGCCTCATTGAGTTGAGCAGGATGATGATGAACAGCGGGACCAACATCTCTGCGAAATCCTCGTAGAAGTCGAGCGCAGGGGTTATTCCCCCGTGCTCCAGCAGGTTGCCGGTGCAGACAAAAAGAGAAAAGAAGATTATTATGCCGAGAAAAATGGCGCTGTCGGGCATGATGATCCCTTTGGATGCCTTATACATGATCGAGCAGAGCGTGGCGGTCAATATGGCCATTGACGCGACATTGATCCAGCTGATCGTGTACTCGATCATGGCCTCTCCCTGATTTCCAGTATTATCCCCGCGAGAAAAAAGCCTGCGGCCGCGAGATAGGCCAGGTGCTCGAGCAGGTTGAATGCGTCATAGAAGACGAATCCCTCGATAATTGTGAAAACATTGCTCGACAGGATGCACAGAAAAGCAGCGAAAAGCAGGGGGTAGCGGGGTACTGCTTTACGCCGTGATAAATATGCGAAAAGCAAACAGCCGACGACCCAGAAAACCAGGGACATGACTTCATTGATCTGGTACATCCACGCCTCCATCGCAGATTTTGCCCCGGCCGAACGCCATTGATTATAATTATATCACCGGATGTATTAAATGCAAATAGAAATTACATGGGGGATTTGCTGAAGGATTTAAAAAGCCACACCGGGATAAGCGGTATGCTCAGCTTATCACGCCCTGTATGTATTCCCTGGTTACCTGCTCCCTGGGGGATTCGAATATCTGGCGCGAGGGCCCATGTTCGATGAGCTCGCCGAGGTAAATGAACAGGACGTAATCCGCGAGACGACGCGCCTGCCTCAATATGTGGGTCACAATGATTATCGTGTAGTCGCTTTTCAGCTTCTTGAATTCTTCCTCGATTTTCTGGCTCGATTTCGGGTCAAGGGCCGAGGTCGGTTCGTCTGCCAGGATGATCTCGGGTTCGACCGCGAGCCCCCGCGCGAGGCAGAGGCGCTGCTGCTGGCCGATCGACAGGCGGGATGCGGGCTCGTTCAGGCGGTCTTTCACCTCGTCCCAGAGCCCGGCGAGCGAAAGGTATTTTTCGACGAGACGGTCGAGCCCGGCCTTTTTTTTCATGCCGTGGATCCGGGGCCCGAAGGCGATATTGTCGTAGATCGACATGGGAAGCGGGTAGGGCCTCTGCGACAGCAGACCCATTTTTTTTCGTATGCAGGTGATGTCCTCTGAATCCGAGTAGATGTCGGCTCCGTCGACCAGGACCCTGCCCGATATTTTTACTCCGTCGTTTTCCTCGAGAAGGCGGTTGAATGACTTGAGCAGGGTGGATTTCCCGCATCCCGAAGGCCCGATGATCGCTGTGATCTGCTTTTCGGGAATTTCCACGTTTATGTTCTTCAGCGCTTCGGCCCCGCCGTACGATACTGTCAGGTTTTCGGTCCTGAGATGGGATGTCTCTTTCATCACGGGCTCCTATTTTATGATATGCCTGTTGAACCTGGACGCGAGCACGCGGGCCGTTATGCTGAGCGCCAGGATTATCACGGTAAGGATGAGCGCGCTCGCATAGGCCCTGTCGCGCACCTCGGGAAACGGCGTGCCGAGCTGGAAAAAGATGGCGAGCGGAAGGGTCGCAGCGGGCTCCGACAGGGAAAGGGGAATACGGTCCGAGAATCCGGCGGTGAACAGGACCGACGCCGCGTCACCGATCCCCCTGCCGAAAGCTATGAGCACCGCGCTCACGATTCCGGGAAGACACTGCCTGACAACGATTTTAAAAGCCGCTTCGAATCTTGTGGCCCCCAGGCTGTATGAGGAGTCGAGGAGCTCACGCGGCACGAGCGACACCGCTTCATCGATCGCCCTCGCCATTATGGGAATGATGAGCAGCGTCACCGCGATGATCCCGCCGAGCAGGGAGGCCCTGATCCCCAGGAAGATCATTACCGAGAAGCCGAACGCGCCGTACACGATCGACGGTATGCCCCAGAGAAAATCCATGGACAGCCTGACCATTTCGGCGAAACGGGACCTCCTGGCGCGGTAAAGGTTTATATAAAGCGCGAGAGGCAGGGCGAGCGCGATTGCGGCCACGGTGGCGATTCCGGTAAGTATCAACGAGCCTGCGATCGCGTTGAGAATGCCGCCTTTTTTGCCGAGGTAATATCCGCCTTCAGGGGTGCTGGTTATCATGTCGAGGCTCATGGAGCCCGCGCCCTTGTATATGACGGTCCCGATGATCAGCACGAGCGATCCCATGACCGCGAGCAGGCTCAGCACCATCAGGCACTTGAAAAACAGCTCCTCGATTTTTTTACGGCTCGTCATGCGGCCCTCAGGTTGATCCTGGACAGTATGTACCTGGACAGCAGGTTGAACATGATCACGATCAGGAAGAGCACCAGAGCCGCGAGCATGAGCGCCGAGTCGTACAGGGGAATGGAAAGCATCTCACCGTAATTGTTCGCTATCAGCGCCGGTAAAGGATACCCCGCGTCGAGCGGCGAGTGCGGTATGGCCGGGATATTGCCCGCGACCATGAGAACCGCCATGGTCTCCCCGAACGCCCGGGAAAATCCGAGAACGTTGGCGGCGATGATTCCCGGCAGGGCCTTTCTCAGAAGCACGAGCTTGATGGTCTGCCATTTCGTTGCGCCGAGGGAAAGCGACGCATCCCTGAGCTCGCCGGGTATCGAATGAAATACCTCGATAGTGATCTGGATTATGATCGGAAAAACCATGACCGCCAGCACGATCGAGGCCGCGAGTATCGAATATCCCGATGAATAGACGCCGAAAAAGGGCGCGATGCAGTCGCGCACCAGCGGCACGATGATCAGTATCCCCCATACGCCGAAAACCACCGAGGGGATCCCGGCAAGGACGTCCATGAACGGCCTGGAGATTTTCCTGAGCCATGAGGGAGCGTATTCGGAAAGGTATATCGCGGAAAAAAGCGAAACCGGCATCGCGATAAGGGCCGAAAGGCCGGTCACCCATACCGTTCCGGCGATGAAGGCGAGCATGCCGAATTCGCCTTTCAGGGGGCTCCATGAATCGGAAAAGAGTATCTGCGCCGGAGAATTTGCGCGAAGCACGGGAAACGACTTGATGAGCAGGCCTGCGGCCATGAAAACGACGATAAGGGCGCAGGCCGAAGTCATGAAAAACATCAGCCTTCCGGCCCTTGCGTCCCTGATCGATCTTTTTCCGGCCATCGGCAGCCCGGTCAATCCAGCTTGTCTATCTGCTGCTTCAGCAGTTCGCTGCTCAGCGGAATATATCCCGCCTGGTCTACGAGTTTCTGGCCGTCGGAGAGGATCCAGCGCAGGAACCTGACGGCCTGCTCGTTTTTCGGCTTGCCCTGCGCGACGAGGTGCAGGTTCCTCGCCGGAGGGGAGGGGTACTTGCCGTCGGCAATGGCCTTCATCATCGAGTCGCGGTTCGTGTAGAAATTTTCCTTCTCATCGATTCTGCCGTTGCCGTCGACATCCAGCGGCAGGGGAGAAATCCCTTCGATCGGCTTTTTGGTGCCGGCATCATAGGCGTAGTTGATATTGTTGTATCCCAGCCCGAGAATGTCGTTCTTCACCGCGTCGGCCACGCCCGGGTCGCCGTACACTCCGACTCCCTTGAGGTTTTCCTGTTTTGCATCGAGATACTTCGCCCAGGTCTCGGCCGCTCCGCATGCGTCCGACCGTGTGTACACGTGGAGAAGAACGTCCTTGTCGGATGGAACGAGGCTGCTCCATTTTTTGATCTTTCCCGCGATCCATATCCGGCTGAATTCGTTCTTCGTGACGCCCCGTGAAACGAGCCGGTCGAAAAGGGGGTTTTTCGCATTGATCGTCGGGACCACCGCATCCTTGACCACCGATATCCACCATGCGCCTTTGGAAATCTCTGCGTCGGTCACGTCGCGCGAAACCATGCCGAGGTCCACGACCCCGGAAAGTGCGTCAGCCATGCCTTTGCCTGCGCCGCCGGCGGAGATGTCGATTGTCACGTCCGGGTTGTCCTTGCGGTATTCTTCGGACCAGGCCACCACCATCGGGTACAGAGCCCAGGCTCCGGATATCGTCAGTTTGGTTTTTTCGCCGGTTTTGGCGCATGAGACAAGAAAGCAGGCCGCTAAAATGGCGATAATTGCTGCCGTTGCAGTTGATTGTTTCTTCATGTCAGGCTCCTTTGATAATCCATATTCTCCAATCCATCAGTCTGCTCCACTGGCCACTTCGACATGCTCAGTGCGCCGCCCCGGTGGGAGTACGAAGTTGATAATTATATCAATGACTGATTTGTTCGCGCGGCCACTCCGGGAGAAGTGGAGGCACGCAATATAATTTTGAGATAAACACGACTAAATCTATAGAGAACAGGTAAAATTGCAAGAAAAAAATTGGCCTGCATATTTCTTCTATCAGAATAAGCTGCCGGCATCGTATTCAGGATGATGCGTTATCCCGGTGCTCCATGGAGGATGTCTGAAAATCATTCAGCTTCGTCTCTGGTTCGTGGTATCTGCGGTACCAGCGGGTGAGCGTGGTGTAGGTGAATAGATAATTGCCAAGAGGAATCCGCACGAGAAGCCAGAATATCCAGTACCCGGCCCAGAGGACCGTAAAATAATAGCACAGGAAAAGGAGAAACCCGGCAGGCCGGTTGAGCTGCAAGATCCATGGCCAGCGATCGACCAGGTGTTTCATCACGATTGCGGTAGCGGGGATTTCCATGGTCACATAATACAGGACCGCGGCCCAGGAGTGGCCCGCTTCGATCGCCTTGTTGGGGCAGTATCCCATGCAGCGCATGCAGCTTTCGCACGTGAGCGACCAGTACGGGCGGGGATTCTTTTTGCCGAGCATTATGATCGATTGCGTCGGGCAGTTTTTTGCGCACAGTCCGCAGCCGTTGCATTTCGTGTTCGCGAAAAAAAGCTTGGCCAGGGAAAACCGGCCGATGAAAAGATACCCGGCCGAAATCCACGAAAGGGCCAGGGCGCAGACGAGCTCGTACAGAACGTTTCCGGTGAAGAACACGGTCTTTCCGCCGGTAATTTTTTCAATGAAGGCCTCGGCCCTGGGCCGCGCCTTCCCGATTATGGTCTGCACGATGTCGGCCCGCAGTCCCGAGTGCAGCGACATCCAGTTCGAAGGCATGTTCACGCTCATGATTCCCCTGACACGGTAGCCCTTGAGCGCCAGCACCAGTGCGGCGATGAAAATCGACGAGCCTGCTATCCCGGGCGGGTAGCCGGGTATGGGCCCGTACTTGGCCCCGGCGCGTGTGGCAAAGGCAAACGCCTGCGCCCCCTTGCCGCGGGGGATGTGCAGCAGGAATTTCAGTACCTTCCACGGAAGCGTGAACCCGTGGGTCGGCATGCCGATTCCCACGATATCGACCTGCGCGGTAAGCTCCGTGCGCGGATCTGCGTGCTCGACCGCAACGGGCACCGCGTCGAAATTTTTCTTCGCGGCCGCATCGCACATCCATCGCACGACCCGGAACGTGTTACCGGTTCCGGAGAGGTAGTAGAGGATAATTTTTTGCATATGGTCATTCTCCCTTTTGCTCCCCTCCCTTTCAAGGGAGGGGCTGGGGTGGGTTTACTTAAACTTCATGGATAAATCAAAAGCCCTTACCGAATGCGTGAGCGCGCCGATGGACACGTACTGCACCCCGAGGCCCCGCAGCGTCGCGAGTCGCTCCTCGTCCATGTTGCCCGAAACCTCGATTTCGGCGCGGCCCGCGATGATCGCCACGGCCTTTTCCATGTCGGCCCGGCTCATGTTGTCGAGCATGATGATGTCTGCGCCCGCATTCGCGGCCTCGCCGGCTTCGTCAACCGTTGAGGCCTCGACCTCGACTCGGTAGGTGTCGCCGTGCGCCGCGCGTATGATTTTCACCGCGGGCGTAATCCCGCCTGCTGTCTCGATGTGGTTGTCCTTGATCATCACCATGTCGTACAGGCCCATGCGGTGGTTTGTGCCGCCGCCTGCGCGCACCGCGTACTTGTCGAGCAGCCTGAAGCCCGGAAGGGTCTTGCGCGTGTCGAGCACCCTGATGCCGGTGCCCTCGAGTATCTTCACCAGGCGGAATGTCCTTGTCGCGATTCCCGACATCCTCTGCAGAAAGTTGAGCACGGTGCGCTCGCCGGAAAGCACGCCCACGGTCGGCCCGCTTGCGGTGAGCACCGCGGCGCCGGGCTTAACGGCCGAACCATCGGTCACGTGCACGGTCACCGAGATCAGCGGGTCCACGCAGGCATACACGTGTCGCGCCATGTCTGCGCCGCAGAAAATCCCCTCCTCCTTGGCGAACACCGTGCCGGTAGAAATTTCACCTGCATTGAAAATGGCCTCGGATGTGACGTCGCCGTCGCCGATGTCCTCGTTGAGCGCCATTAGGATGAGGTCTTCTACGTCTTCGATCGCGATATGGGCGGTCATTTTTTCACCTTCGACATTAGATTGATTTTTTTCTCAACTTCCATCATCTGGTCGCGCAGCGCGGCCGCGCGCTCGAACTCGAGGTCCTCGGCCGCCTGGAGCATATCGGCCTTGAGCCGGTCGCGCAGCTGTTTCTGGTCGTCCAGGCTCGAGGTGCGGTACTCGCCCGCGTAGTCTGCGACCATGGACACGAAGCTGTTCTCTCTTATATACTCGCGCTCGATCAGATCGCGGATGTCCTTCTTTATGCTTTCCGGGGTTATGCCGTGCTCGGTGTTGTACGCCTCCTGGATCGCGCGCCTTCTCGACGTCTCGTCGATCGCGCGCTGCATGGAGTCCGTGACCGAGTCTGCGTACATGATGACCGTGCCGTTGACGTTTCGCGCGGCCCTGCCCGCGGTCTGTATGAGCGAGCGTTCAGAGCGCAAAAAACCTTCCTTGTCCGCGTCGAGTATGGCGACGAGCGACACCTCGGGAATGTCGAGGCCCTCGCGCAGCAGGTTGATGCCTATGAGGCAGTCGAACTCTCCCTTGCGCAGATCGCGGATGATCTCCACGCGCTCGATGGTCTCGATCTCCGAATGCAGGTAGCGGGCCCTGATGCCGATCTCGGTGAAGTACCCGGTCAGGTCCTCGGACATTTTCTTGGTCAGGGTCGTGACCAGGACACGCTCGTTTTTTTCGATCCGGGCGTTCACCTCTCCGATCAGGTCGTCGACCTGGTTTTTCGCGGGCTTGATCACGATGCGCGGGTCGAGCAGGCCCGTGGGCCTGATTACCTGTTCGACGACGCTCGTGCTTCGTGCGAGCTCGTATTCCGCGGGCGTGGCAGACACGTACACTGCCTGGCTCACCATGTTCTCGAATTCCTCGAAGTACAGGGGACGGTTGTCGAGCGCGGATGGAAGTCGGAAACCGTAGTCGACCAGGTTCTGCTTGCGCGAGAGATCGCCGCGGTACATCCCCCTGACCTGGGGCAGCGTCACGTGCGACTCGTCGACGAAGAGGATGAAATCCCCCTTGAAATAGTCGAGCAGGCACGCGGGCCGCTCGCCTTTATCGCGACGGGATATTATCCTCGAATAGTTCTCGATACCGTTGCAGTAGCCCATCTCCTGCAGCATTTCCATGTCGTAGCGGGTGCGGCTCTCGAGCCGCTGGGCCTCCACGAGCCTGTTCATCCCCCTGAGCTCATCGAGCCGTTCGGCAAGCTCCGCCTCGATGAGGCGCAGCGTCTCCTTCATCTCATCCGGAGAGGAAACGAAATGCTTGGCCGGGTAAACGTAGATCGAGTCGGGCCGGCCCAGGACATTTCCCGTGACCGGGTGCAGTGTCGTGATCGAATCGATCTCGTCGCCGAAGAACTCGACCCGGAAGGCCTCCTGCTTGAGATAGGCCGGGTACACCTCGACCGTATCCCCCCTGACCCTGAACGTGCCGCGCACGAACGACATGTCGTTGCGCTCGTAGTGTATCGACACGAGCTTTCGCAACAACTCGTCGCGGTCGAGCTGGTCGCCCCTGCGTATGCGGATGTGGAAGCGCTCGAACTCGCCCGGCGATCCCAGGCCGTAGATGCACGAGACCGAGGAGACCACGATGACGTCTTTGCGCTCGAGAATGGACGAGGTAGCCTTGAGGCGCAGCCGGTCGATCTCGTCGTTGACCGATGAGTCTTTCTCGATATACAGGTCGGAGGAGACCACGTAGGCCTCGGGCTGGTAGTAGTCATAGTAGGAGACGAAGTACTCGACCGCGTTGTCGGGGAAGTATTCAGTGAACTCGCGGTACAGCTGCGCGGCCAGGGTCTTGTTGTGGGTGAGCACGAGCGAGGGCTTCTGAACGCGCTCCATCACCTTGGCCATGGTGAAGGTTTTGCCCGAGCCGGTAACGCCCAGGAGCGTCTGGCAGCGCTCGCCCGCGAGTATCCCCTTCGCGAGCCTGTCGATGGCCTGGTCCTGGTCGCCCGACGGGCTGTAGCTCGATATGACCTTGAATTGCGGCATGGAATTTATCACCTGGTGCAACAATACCGGCGCGGCCGCGGGAATTCAACGAGAAAATTTCAAATAGGATTTGCCTCTTTTTCACCGGCGAAAAAGAGGCGCAAAAAGCCGCCGCTCAGGTGCCGCGGAGGCTGCCCCTCATACGGCGGGGAGCCTTCACTTCAGTATCAAGGAAATCATAAGGTAAATTAAAATATACTGCTTCCGCAATCTTCCGTCATGTCACTGACCATTGATCAATAGTGCAGGGCTCGGATCATCATCCTGATGGCCTCGCCCAACGCGGCCGTCCTGGCCGCATTTTTGGTTGCAGTAGAGATTGGGCCGATATTTTCTCTGAGAAAAGAACCCAGCCCATGAGGGGCAGTGGGGTTTACGATTTCGTAAAGCTTATGTTTATCGCGCCCGAATGTGAGATCTGCATAAACGGAATTACCAGATTCGAATAAGTGTTTGACGCACTGCGCACCGGGTGATAGGTTCCTGGAAACTAATTAAGAAAGATAATTATGTTGAATCCATATAATATTACTATCGCAATAATAATATTGTTTATTATTTTTCCATGGGTGATAGGTGTTAGTAAAGTCTTAAACTATCTTCAAGAAAGAGGGTATACATCTCTAAAAATTAAAGAAACTAAAAATTGTCAGCATGCTGAATCTAAAGCCTTTAAATGGTTAGGAATATGTGCTGCTACATTTTTGATTGGCATAATAGTATTGATAATACTGTTCAGGTATGTATTTCAATTGAATGTATGAAACTGTTCATGGTACTATCGTATGATATGTTAAAGTATACAGATGAACATATCCACCCGCACTCCCCTTCAAGAAAATTTTTGTAATCAAGTCAGGTATCCTGGTCAGCCGGGGCGGGTGTCCTGACTAATCGGAACTAAGACGGAGGTCAGCCAGGCCCCTATAAAAATCTGCTGACGGGTTTTTTAAATATTTTCGCAAGTTTTTCCGCTGTTTCAATGCTGATGGCCCTTCATAAATAGGTTTGATGATTTGATGTTGAATATTCAATGTGATAAAAATCCGGACTCATGCCCCCTGTGGGGGACAGGGGGAACATTAACCTGCCCGCCATTAAAAAAGTGTTTGATACGGGGATGTGTGCCGGGCCATAATGGGCGGGCTCCGGATCACTATCCCTCAGGAGGCGCACATGAAACTCGCGTACAGGTCCTTGATCGCAATCATACTTTTGTTTTTCGTTTCCCAGGTTTTCACCGAAGACAGGCCCGGTGTCGAGTTCTTTTCGCCCCAGGGTACGGTGAAGAACGTGCGCCAGGTGACCGCCCGGTTTACGGACCAGATGGTGCCCTTCGGCGACCCGCGGGCTCAGGCTGAGCCTTTCGAAATCGATTGCGCCGAGAAGGGCACGGGCAGGTGGGCAGACGGCAGGAACTGGATATTTGATTTCGATTGCGACCTTCCGGCGGGCGTGAAGTGCACGTTCAGGCTCAGGCCGGGACTCAAGACTCTTGCGGGCAAAGAGATAAAGGGAGAGCGCGAGTTTTCGTTCTCGACCGGCGGGCCCGTGGTGACACAGACACTGCCCTACGAGGGTTCCTCAGGAATAGCCGAGGACCAGGTGTTCATCCTCACGCTTGACGCCGAACCGGATATGGAGTCGTTGAAGAAGAACGCGTATTTTTCGGTCGAGGGAATTCAGGACAGGCCTGGCGTGCGGATCATCGAGGGAAAGGACCGCATCGATATATTGAATTCGCAGTACGGGCGCTGGAAGGAGAACGACCGGCAGATCGTGCTCGTGCAATGCAGGCAGAATTTCCCCTCAAAGGCGCAGGTGAGCCTGGTGTGGGGCAAAGGAGTTCAATCGAAATCCGGAGTCGCCACTGACCAGGACCAGGTCCTGCGATTCAAATCACGGGAGCCGTTTTCGGTGAACTTCAGCTGCGAGCGCGAGAACGCGGATGCGGACTGCATACCGATCCTTCCCATGGGCCTTTATTTCACGAACGATATACCGGTGGAGCAGGCCGGCAAGATCGTACTGAAAGGCAAGGACGGCAAGACCTGGAAGCCGGCCCTCACCGACGACGACCGCGAACGCAAGACCGTGTCCAGCGTCGTGTTCAACGGACCCTTCCCGCCGAAATCCGCCTTTACGATCGATATCCCCCGCGGCCTCAAGGACGATGACGGCAGGCTGCTGGTCAACGCCGACATATTCCCCCTCGCGTTGCGCACCGAAAAATATCCGCCGCTTGCGAAGTTCGCGGCCAGGTTCGGGATACTCGAACTCAACGCCGACCCCGCGCTTCCCGTCACACTGCGCAACATCGAGCCCGAGGTGAAGGCGCGCATGCTCCAGGTTGGCAACGACAAGGGCATTATCCAGAGCGTGGTCGGCAAGATCTTCAGCGTGTCCTCGGGCAAGGAAAACATCCAGGAATGGCTCAGAAAAGTGGGCAATGCCGACAGGGAGGAGTCGATCCTGACCATGACCACCGGTGCGAGCGGTTTCAGTATACCGAAAAAACAGGGCGCGCAGGCCTTCGAGGTCGTTGGGATTCCGCTGAAAGAGCCCGGCCTGTACATCGTCGAGATCGAAAGCGGCATTCTCGGCGCCTCGCTCCTCGGGAAGAACGAGCCGATGTACGTGCACGCAGCTGCGCTCGTGACCAACCTTTCGGCGCACTTCAAGTGGGGACGCGAGTCCTCGCTTGTCTGGGTCACCACGCTCGACACGGGCGACCCGGTGGCAGGCGCAGAGGTCGCAATTAAGGACTGCAACGAGAAGATCCTGTGGCAGGGAAAAACCGACGCGCGTGGGATCGCGAGGATCCAGGGGCCGATACCGGGTTCGGACAACCTGCCCTCGTGCGGGTACAGCTCCATCGGCAGCGGGCTGTTCATCACCGCGAAACTCGGCAAGGACATGACCTTCGTGTACTCGAGCTGGAACGACGGCATCGAGCCGTGGAGGTTCCAGCTGCCCGTGGATTATTACAGCGACCCGACGGTCGCGCGCACAGTGTTAGACCGCACGCTCCTGCGAGCCGGAGAAACCGTGCACATGAAACACTTCATCCGCAACCACACCATGGGAGGCTTCACGATCCCGCCGGCGAACAAGCTCCCGGACACGCTCGAGATCGTGCACGCGGGAAGCGAGGAGAAATGGCATGCGCCGCTGAAATGGGACGCGGGCGGTTCGGCGCACACCTTTTTCGCGATCCCGAAGGACGCGAAGCTCGGCCTGTACCTCCTGAATTTCGTAAGAGGATCGTCCGGCAAGGAGCGGGACTACGACGACGCGATTTTCGGGGGCGATTTCAGGGTCGAAGAATTCCGCGTACCACTTCTCAGGGGAACGATCAAGCCGCCGTCAGGGCCGCTGGTCAACGCGGCAGGATTTCCGCTCGATATCAGCATCAGGTATCTTTCGGGCGGCGGGGCGGGAGAGCTGCCCGTCAGGCTTCGCAGCGAGATTAGGGATAAGGAGGTGCCTTCCTTCGAGGGTTATGAGGATTTTGCGTTCTGCAAGGGAGCGGTGCGTGAGGGAATCACCCGCGGCGGCCAGGACATCGACGATGAGGATGATGACGGGGATTCCACGGAGAGCGGGAGGCGTGGCAGAATATCGTCCGTAGACCTGCGCCTCGACAAAACCGGCGGGGCCAGGGTCCAGGTTCCGGATATCCCCAGGTCAGAAAATCCCCGCGAGGCGCTGACCGAAATCGAGTTCAGGGATCCCAACGGCGAGCTCCAGACCGTATCGGCGAAAGTGCCCCTGTGGCCGTCGGAACGGATGATCGGCATAAAGCCAGACTCCTGGGCTCTTTCGAAGGACAAGTTCAGGTTTCACGCTGCGGTGCTCGACCTGGACGGCAGGCCGGTCGGGAACGCGCCGGTGCGGGTGAAGCTCCTGGTGAGGAAGAGCTACGCGCACCGCAAGCGGCTTGTCGGCGGGTTCTATGCCTATGAATATACCACCGAGATCAGGAAAATCGCCGACCTGGCCGGCGGGAACACCGACGCCAGGGGTATGTTCATCTGCGAGGCGAGCTCGCCCGAATCCGGGAACATCATACTGCAGGCCGAAAGCGAGGACCGGAACGGCAACAGGACCGTCACCAACACCGAGGTGTGGGTCGCGGGAGGCGGCGACTGGTGGTTCGAAGTGTCGGACAACGACAGGATCGACCTGCTGCCCGAAAAGAGAAGATACGAGCCCGGCGAGACCGCCGTGTTCCAGGTGAGGATGCCCTTCAGGAGCGCGACCGCGCTCGTGACCGTTGAAAGGGAAGGGGTGATGGAATCATGGATCAGCAAGCTCTCGGGCAAGGAGCCGGTGATCAAGGTCCCGGTCAGGGGGACATACGCCCCCAACTGCTTCGTGTCGGCTCTCGTGGTGCGGGGCCGGGTCTCGGGCGTGCAGCCCACTGCCCTGGTCGACATGGGAAGGCCCGCGTACAAGCTCGGCATATCCGAAATCAGGGTCGGATGGAGGGCGCACGAGCTGAAGGTCGGCGTGGAGCCGGACCGCAGGGTATACACGGTGCGCGACAGGGCGAATGTCAGGATTAAGGTGAGGACCGCGGACGGAGGAATCCCCCCGCAGAACACCGAGATCGCGATGGCCGCGGTGGACGAGGGACTGCTCGAGCTCATGCCGAACAAAAGCTGGGACCTTCTTTCAGGGATGATGGACCAGCGGCCCTACGAGGTCAACACGTCGACCGCGCAGATGCAGGTGGTCGGCAGGCGCCATTTCGGATTGAAGGCGCTACCGCAGGGCGGCGGCGGCGGGCGCCAGACCACGCGCGAGCTGTTTGACACCCTTCTGCTGTGGAAGGGCAAGGTCGTTCTCGACAGGAACGGCGAGGCGCAGGTGGTTATCCCGCTGAACGATTCGATCACGTCATTCAGGATCGTGGCAGTGGCAAGCGGCGGCGCCGGGCTCTTCGGCACGGGCAGGGCTTCGATACAGTCAACCCAGGACCTCATGGTGCTCGCGGGCCTGCCGCCGCTCGTGCGCGAGGGAGACCGGTTCCGCGCCGGGTTCACGCTGCGAAACACGACCGACCGCGCCATGGACGTGGAGGCGTCGGTGAAGGCCGAGGGAATCCCCGCCGCATTGAGCCCGGTATCGGCCGCGCTGCAGCCGGGCGAGGCCAGAGAAATCGGCTGGGACATCGTCGTCCCGTACGGGATAGAAAAGATAAGCTGGCAGGTCGACGCTGCCGACAGGCAGAGCGGGAAAAAGGACTCGATCAGGACAAGCCAGAAAGTGACGGCGGCAGTGCCGGTGCGCACCTTCCAGGCGACCATAGCTCAGGTCGAACGCGATTACCGCGCTTCGGTGGAGATGCCGGGCGACGCCGTGCCGGGACGGGGCGGGGTAAAGGTCGGCCTGAAACCGCGCATCTCCCAGGGGCAGACCGGCATCGCCGAATATATGGGAAGCTATCCGTACACGTGCATGGAGCAGCGAGTCTCCATTGCGGTTTCGCTGCGTGACAAATCCCTGTGGGACAAGGCGATGTCGGACCTCTCCCCGTGCATGGATTCGGACGGCCTGGTGAAATATTTTCCGACCTGCGATTACGGCTCTCCGGTGCTCACCTCGTATCTGCTCGCACTCGGGCACGAGGCCGGATGGGTCGTCCCTGAGGACAGGAAAAACGAAATGATCGGGGCCCTCACGAAATTCGTCGAGGGCGGTATCACCCGGTACACGCCGCTGCAGACCGCAGACCTGACCTTGAGGAAACTCACGGCCATCGAGGCGTTGTCGAGATACGGTGCTGCACAGGCCAAGCTTCTGGATTCGATCACCGTAGACCCGAACCTGTGGCCCACATCTGCGGTCATCGACTGGTTCAATATCGTGCATAACATGGGCGACATTCCGGACAGAGACAGGAGAATGAAGGAGGCCGAGCAGATTCTGCGCTCGCGCCTGAACTTTCAGGGCACGCGGATGAACTTTTCGACCGAGGGTTCGGACGGGCTGTGGTGGCTCATGGTTTCAAACGACGTCAACTGCGTGCGGCTTTTGCTCTCGCTGCTCAGGGCGGATAAATGGAAAGAGGACATCCCCAGAATCCTCATCGGGGCATTGCAGCGGCAGCGTCAGGGACGCTGGGACCTCACGGTCGCCAACGCCTGGGGCGTGCTCGCACTGGAAAAATTCTCGGGCAGGTTCGAGTCCGTGCCGATGTCGGGTGACACTTCCGTGGCCCTGGCCGGAGAATCAAAGACCGCGTCATGGACCGCGTCGCCCGGCGGAACGGATATGCAGATGGCCTGGCCGGCGAAGAAGGGCGAGCTTGTCATATCGCACCGAGGCAAGGGAAAGCCCTGGGCTACCATATCGAGCCGTGCGGCCATACCGCTTAAAGAACCTTTGAGCAGCGGATACAGGATCAAGAAAACCATTACTCCGGTCGAGCAGAAGAACTCGGGGAAATGGAGCGCCGGGGACGTGTACCGGGTGCGCCTGGAGATCGAGGCGCAGGCGGACCAGACATGGATCGTGGTGAACGACCCGGTGCCCGCGGGGGTCACGGTGCTCGGGAGCGGCCTGGCGAGGGACTCGCAGCTTCTCGCCGCAGGCGAACAATCCCGGGGATGGATATATCCCGTATTCCAGGAGCGCAGCTTCGAGGCCTTCAGGGCGTACTATGAATACGTTCCGAAGGGGAAATTCACGGTCGAGTACTCCATACGCATCAACCAGGACGGCAGGTTCAACCTGCCCGCGACCCGGGTCGAGGCGCTGTATTCTCCGGAGATGTTCGGAGAGCTGCCGAACCAGGCGGTCGAATTCGGGCAGTGATTTGAGGATATGAAACGGGCGTTGATTATAACCTCGGTCGTTGCGGCGTTTCTGGCGTGCTCCGTTTGGGCGCAGGCGGTCCCGTCGTATACGGAAATATGTAAATCATACGGCAAATCAGACACGTCGCTTGTCGACCGCAGGGGCGAGCCTCTGTATGAAATCCGTACGAACGACCGTGCGCGAAGGCTCGATTGGACGCCGCTTGACGGCATTTCTCCCGCGCTGGTGCAGGCCGTGGTTTTCGCCGAGGACCGGCGGTTTTTCGAGCACAGCGGCGTGGACTACCGTGCGGTCGTCGCCGCGATTGCCGGCCGCCTGGGCGGTGAAAACCTTCGCGGAGCGAGCACCGTCACCATGCAGCTCGCCTCGTTTCTGAATCCCGAACTCAGGCCCGAAAAAGGGAGACGAACCGTATTTCAGAAGGCCCAGCAGATGATGGAGGCGCGGGAGATCGAAAAATCCTGGACGAAGAACGAAATTCTCGAGGCGTACCTGAACCTGGTCTCCTATCGGGGCGAGATCCAGGGAATTGCCGCCGCCTCGCGGGGACTCTTCGGCAAAGCCCCGCACGGGCTGGGCCGGGCCGAGTCTGTGGTTCTCGCGTCGTTGATACGGACCCCCAATGCGGGCGGCGCCAGGCTGTGCGCCAGGGCCGCGGTCCTGGGAAAGGGCCTGCAATGGCTGGTGCGGGACGCTGAGATCAGGAGGATCGCCTCGCGGATATCGTCCGGCCCGTTCACCATAAAACCGGGCGCTGATCTTGCACCCCATGCCGCCCGGCTGCTGATAAAAAAGAATCCCGGAAAAGAAAAGGTCGCCTGCAGCATCGACGCCGGGCTGCAGCGTTTCGCGGCCGAACGCCTGCGCCATCACGTCGGTATTCTCGCCTCCAGGAACGTCGGCAACGGAGCGGCGCTGGTCATCGACAATAAAACCGGCCGGGTTCTCGCATATGCGGTCCACTCGTCGGACCCGGTCCAGGGTTGGTATGTGGACGGAGTTCAGGCGAAAAGGCAGGCAGGGTCCACGCTCAAGCCGTTCCTGTACGCGCTCGCATTCGAGAAGAAGATACTCACGCCGGCGTCGGTCCTCGACGACGGGCCTCTCGACATTCCGGTCTTTTCGGGAATTTACCGGCCGCACAACTACGAGGATGATTTCAAGGGCCCGGTGACCGCGCGTGTCGCGCTGGCCTCGTCCCTCAATATCCCCGCGGTCAGGACGATACTCATGACCGGCATCGAGTCGTTTCTCGCGAGGCTGCGGCGCCTAACGATAAGGAAAATCGGGAAATCCGGGGATTACTACGGTCCGTCGCTCGCCCTGGGTTCGATCGATGTGAGCCTGTGGGAGCTGACCAACGCCTACCGCTGCCTGGCCCGGGGCGGCCTGGCGTCAGACGCCCATTTCGTCCCTGGCGGAAAAGGCGGCCGCGCGAACCGAGTTTTCTCTCCGGAGTCGGCCTTTCTCGTTTCAGACATCCTGTCGGACCGCGAGGCGCGCAGCACGACGTTCGGCCTCGAGAATCCCCTGAGCACGCGCTTCTGGACCGCGGTCAAGACCGGCACGAGCAAGGACATGCGGGACAACTGGTGCGTAGGCTATTCTCGCAGGTACACGGTCGGGGTGTGGGTCGGGAATTTCAACGGCGAATCCATGCACGATGTCAGCGGAATATCGGGCGCGGCTCCGGTATGGGCCGAGATCATGGACTGGCTTAATGCCGTCGAAGGTAAAGATCCCGGGGCGGATACGCCGCGGGACGTAGTCAGGCGTGAAGTCTGCCTGCCAGGGTCTGCCGGCAGGCCCGCGAGCGAGTGGTTCATTCGCGGCACCGAACCGGTCGAAAAAAACCGCGCTGTCGGCCAGATCAACCGAAAGATCGTTTATCCTCCCATGGACGCGATCATCGCAATGGATCCCGACATCCCCCCTGATTTGCAGAAGGTTTTTTTCATATCCGGGCCCCGGGGACAGGCCGGGCTCTGGCTCCTGGATGGCCGGTGCATCGCCGAAACCGGCCTTGATGCGGGATGGACCCCGGAGCCTGGCGCGCACCATCTCTGTCTCGGCGATGAGGAAGGAAACATCGTGGATTCGGTCCAGTTCGAAGTGCGCGGGGGCGCTGATAAATAGAACGGGGATTTTTGTTTACTGTTTGACGATAATGCCGTTCATATGAAAAATGTTCATATACGCAATGCACGAGACCTCAAATGATATGACATATTCGAAGGCAAAACCATGAAGCGCAGGAACATAAAGATTCTGATCATAAACTACGAGTTCCCGCCCCTCGGAGGCGGCGGAGGAGTCGCGACGTACGATCTGGCCCTCGAATGGGCGAAGCAGGGGCAGGTCGACGTGCTGACCTCGTCTTACAAGGGCCTCGAGTCGTTTGAAAAAGTGGGAGACATCA
>JAKLIV010000119.1 GCA_022709405.1 Spirochaetota bacterium | reverse complement strand
GGGTTCAGGATGATTTCCAGTGCATCAAGTATCGAGGGGCAAACCATATCCGCGTTCAAGACTGATACCGCGGCAGCGCCTTCGGCCTGTATGACCGCAATGCCAAGACCGGCCTGCTTCAGCATCAGGGCGTCATTTCGCCCGTTGCCGACCGCAATCACCCTGTCGGGACCGAGCGCTGAAATATATTTTGCCTTTTGAATGTCCTGATTTGCGGCATCGAGAAGTCCGATTTTGCACGATATGCCTTCGAGCCTGGCAGGGGCGTTCCCGAAAGTATCTGCCGTGACCACGTGGATTTCAAGGATGCCGGCAATCTTATTCAAAGCGTCCCTCACTCCAGGAATCAGCGTTCCGTCGACAGCGACGGTGCCGTTGAAATCCAGAACAAGGTGTTCAGCCCTGATGATTTTAAACCCTGGAATGTTATATTCTATCATTGGCAACCCTGCCCGGATGCAGCAACTCGCGCGATATGCCGCATACGGCAGCCTTCAATCATTCTCATCGAACAGCCAGGAAATATGCGAGCACCGCGACGCCGAGCGCGATACGGTAGTACCCGAAAGGCGCGAAATCGTGCTTTGATATGAAGCGGATGAATGCAGCGATCACGCCGTATGCCACAGCGAATGACACGAAAAAGCCGATCGAAAGCCGGATCATCTCGGTCTCGCCCATGACCGAACCGTATCTGAAAAGCGAGTAGCCCGAGGCGGCCGCCATGGTCGGGATGGCGAGAAAGAACGAGAACTCGGCCGCGACGGTGCGCGAGGCCCCGAGCATCATGGCGCCGATGATCGTCGCTGCAGAACGAGAGGTCCCCGGAACCATGGCAAGGCACTGGACGAGACCGATCACAAAAGCGGTTTTATAACCCATGACATCCATATCGAGCATCCGGACTTTGCGCTCGGTCTTTTCAATGATGATGAGTATGACCCCGCCGACGATGAGCGCAGCTGCGACGACAAACGGATTGAAGAGGTAAGCCTTGATATGCTTCCAGAACAGAAAGCCGACTACAAAGGCCGGTAAGACGCCAACCATGGTCTTCAGCCATATCGAAAACGAGCGCCTGCGCTCATCTGCGTCCTTCGATGTTATGAACGAAAAGAGCCGGTTACGGTATAAAACGACGACCGCCAGGATCGCCCCGAGCTGGATAACCACGTCAAACATCTTGGCGAACGGCCCGGTGAAACCGGTGAATTCATTGACTATGATCAGGTGGCCCGTTGACGAGATCGGCAGGAACTCGGTTACCCCCTCGACGATTCCGAGAAGGGCCGGAAGTACGTACTGGTCGAACATTGGTGTATCCTCACGGTGAAATGAATGTCCAAGTGAGCAGATCGGGCGCGGGTTGTCAGCAAAAAAATGTCTGGAATTAATTCTTTTTAAAGAACTATAGTGGATAATACATGATTCTCGTTCGTACAGATAAGCAGGAAAAAAATTCCCAGCTATAATCCCCTGTAGACTTCTTTTCGATGTCGTATTCGGACAACTATAATAATCAGCGTGTTATCCTTTATTTCATAGATTATCCTGTAATTACCGGAACGAATTCTAAAAGCATCTCTATTTTTAAGCTTTTTATATCCCCTTGGCCTTGGATTAATCGTCAGAGCATCAATGGCCTTATTGATATGTTCAACCTCTGATTCCGGAATTAGTTTATAATCCCTGAAAGCTGAAGATGTAAGAAAAATCTCGAACATGAGGTCAACGCTTGACACTCTTCCATGAAGCAGATGCTTTTAAATCACGTTTTGCGCGGTCATAGGCAGCGATATCTTCCAGCTCTTCTATATATTCAATTATTTTATCATAATCTTTTTTTGTCAGGATCACGCTTGTCGGTTTACCTTTGTTGTCCACGATATATTTTTCTTTAACTGGTATCATTGTCTGCAATGCCTCTTAATTTCTACGATAGTTTTCCCGGAATGCATAAATTACTCTTATAATGTTTTCCATCAATTCATTCTATTAAGATATAGCGGTATATTTCAAGAAAAAAACCTGAATCCGAGAGAGGAATAGAAGTTAAGCTTTATCTGCTGGTCACACTATTCATCCCCCCGCATTTTATTCTTGAAATCCCGGGCCGCACCCCGCATTCTACCCTTAATCACGATGCTGATTTACACCCCTCCCTTGATGGGAGGGGCCAGGGGAGGGCGATCTTCAGCAGACGGGAAAATCAGCTGTTACTTCTCCCCCACCTAACCTCAGTCAGGGCTTTGTAATCATCCTGATTGCCACTGACACGACGGCATCCTGTCGTCAGCCCCATCGAGGGGGAGGGACTATCGGGTTTTATTGCATCATCAATACCAGGACACAGGTAAAACACATGCCATACAAAAACCTCAGGGAATTCATACACGCGCTCGAGAAAATCGGCGAGCTGAAAAGAATCGGCGCAGAGGTCGACCCGTACCTCGAGATAACCGAGATTGCAGATCGTGTCAGCAAGTCGAACGGGCCCGCGCTGTTGTTCGAGAAAGTCAAGGGCTCACCGTATCCCCTGCTCATCAACGCGTTCGGGAGCTTCAGGCGGATGCAGCTCGCCCTGAACTGCGAAAGCTTCGACGACATCGGCGGCCGCATCGGGGCGCTGCTGAAAATCCAGCCGCCCGCGGGCATCCTCGACAAGATAAAAACACTCTTCACCCTGAAGGAGATCGCCTCATACGCGCCCCGCACCGTAAAGAAGGCGCCGTGCCAGGACACGGTGCTCACCGCTGAAGGCGACGCGTCGAAAAAACTCCTCGACCTGCTGCCGATCCAGACCTGCTGGCCTGCCGACGGCGGCCCGTTCATCACCCTGCCCCTTGTCGTGACAAAAGACCCCGACACGGGCATCCAGAACCTCGGGATGTACCGCATGCACAGGTACGACGACAGTTCGACCGGCATGCACTGGCAGTACAACAAGGACGGCGCGCGCCATTATGAAAAATACAGAAAGGCAGGCAGGCGGATGGATGTCGCCGTGGCCCTGGGCGGCTGCCCTGCCGTGACCTACGCCGCAACCGCGCCGTTGCCACCCGACATCAACGAGCTCATGTTCGCCGGATTTCTCGAGTCCCGGGCCATCGAAGTGGTGAAGGGCAAGACCGTGGACCTCATGGTGCCGGCCGAATCCGACTTCGTGATCGAGGGCTACGTCGACCCGGACGACACCCGCATTGAGGGACCCTTCGGCGACCACACCGGCTTTTACTCGCCCGCAGACGTGTACCCGGTATTTCACGTGACCTGCATCACCGCGCGGGCAGATGCGGTGTATCCCTCGACCATCGTGGGCAAGCCGCCCATGGAGGACTGCTACATGGCCAAGGCCACCGAACGCATATTCCTCCCGGTCATGAAGCTCATCGCGCCCGAAATCGCCGACATCAACCTGCCCATGGAGGGCGTGTTCCACAACTGCGCGCTCGTGTCGATCGAAAAGAAGTACGCGGGCCAGGCCAAGAAGGTCATAAACGCGCTCTGGGGGATGGGGCAGATGGCCTCGACCAAGTGCATCTGCGTGTTCGACCATGACATCAACCTCGCCGACTCCGGCACCGTTCTCTGGAAGCTTTTAAACAATGTAGACCCGGGCCGCGACTTCCTGTACTCGCAGGGACCGCTCGACGCGCTCGACCACTCGGCCTCGTATCCGAACTTCGGCGGCAAGCTCGGCATCGACGCGACCCGTAAAACCCGCGAGGAGGGGATGGGACGCGAGTGGCCGGATGAAATCAGCATGAAGCCCGAAATCGTCGAGCAGGTCACCCGGAGGTGGAAGGAATATGGACTTTAAAAAGTTCTCTCAGCTGGTCATGATCGAGCAGACCACGTTCGCGCTGCCATTCGCCTACATCGGCATTCTCTTCGCCGGCGGCGGAAAAATCACCGACTGGCTCTGGTGCACGATCGCACTCGTGGCGGCCCGCACCGCGGGCATGTCGTTCAACCGTGTGCTCGACGCGCGCATCGACGCGAAAAACCCGCGCACCGCCGACCGTCTGCTTCCCAGGGGAGAGGTCCAGGCCAGGGATGTCTGGGCCATCGCGATCGCCTCATCTCTTGTTCTCGTGTTCTCGGCCTGGATGCTCAACACGCTGGTGTTTTACCTGTCGTTCGTCGCGGTCGGACTGCTCTACACCTACTCGCTCTTCAAGCGCTTCAGTCCGAGTTCGCATTTTTACCTGGGCGCGATCGAAGCTGCCGCCCCGGTCGGCGGATATCTCGCAGTGACCGGAAAATTCGAGGTTATGACATTCGTTCCCGGCGCAGCGATACTGTTCTGGATCGCGGGCATCGACATCCTGTACGCGGTGCAGGACATTGAATTCGACCGAAAGGAGGGACTGCATTCGATTCCGGCGCGCATCGGCAGGGAGCGCTCGCTCGCACTGTCGGTCGTATGCTACGGCCTGGCCTTCTCGTCGCTGGTGCTCGCGGGCTGGGGCGGGGGCATGACGACCATGTACTGGGCCTCGCTCGTGGTCGTGGCGTACCTGTTTGTACGACAGCAGATGCTGGCGCGGGATACGAAGCATCCATTCGAGGAACAGATGAAGCTGGTTTTTTCGCTCAACAAATATGTGTCGCCCGCGATATTCATCGGAGCGCTGCTCGACGTATTCATCCGCTGGTATTTATAAATTACGGTTTGAGCCGCTGCGCGATGGGTATGCGCCTGCCGATGCCGAAGGCCTTGGTGGTCACCTTGATCCCGGGTGCGGCCTGGAGCCTCTTGTACTCGTTCACGTTCACTGCGCGCAGCACGCGGCTGACCGTGGCCTGGTCGAACCCCGCGGCGACGATCTCCTCGGAAGATTTTCTCTCCTCGATGTACAGCGCGAGTATCGCGTCGAGCACCTCATAGGGCGGCAGCGAGTCCTGGTCTTTCTGGTTGGGCCGAAGCTCGGCGGAAGGCGGCTTCTCAATGGTGGGCAGGGGGATGATTTCCCTGTCGCGGTTCACATTGGCTGCAAGCGCATACACCATGGTCTTGGGGATGTCGGATATCACCGCGAGCCCCCCCGACATGTCGCCGTAGAGCGTGCAGTATCCCATGGCGAGCTCGGACTTGTTGCCGGTCGTGAGCAGGAGCGCGCCGGTCTTGTTGCTCACCGCCATCAATAGATTTCCCCTGATGCGGGCCTGGATGTTCTCCTCGGTGACGTCCTCGGGCAGCCCGGCAAAGAGCGGCGCAAGGTCTTCCCTGAACCGGTCATACAGCGCGCGGATGGGGATCTCTTCGATGCGGATGCCGAGGTTTTTCGCGAGCGAGACCGAATCGTCCACGCTGCCCCGGGAGGAATACATCGACGGCATGGTGATGCCGGTCACGTTATCGGCCCCGAGCGCCTCGACCGCGAGCGCCGCAGTGAGCGCCGAGTCGATGCCGCCTGACAGTCCGATGACGACCTTCGAAAACCCGCACTTGCGCACGTAATCGCGCAAACCCAGAACGAGCGCGCGCCTCACATCGTCGATATCGTCATCGTCGACCGAGATTTCCCGACCGGCAGAATCGTCGTGCATGAAGAAATCCTCATCGAAGCCCCGGCCCTTCGCCAGGAGTCTTCCCTGCCTGTCGAAGCACAGGCTGCTGCCGTCAAACACCAGGCTGTCATTGCCGCCGACCTGGTTCACGTAGACCAATTCCACGGCGGAATCACGCGCGACATGGGAAAGCATCTCTCTCTTGGCCCTGTTTTTTCCCACGACGAACGGCGATGCCGAAATGTTTATGATTATGTCCGCGCCCTGCGACACGAGAGCGCGCACGGGGTCGAAGTCGTACCTGCGCATTTCCATAAACCTGCTATCGCTCGAAGAAAGCACGTTCCATACATCCTCGCAGATGGTGACCCCGATCTTTCTGCCCATGAACGGCACCACGCGGTGGTCGCGCGCCGGGGAAAAATACCGGTGCTCGTCGAACACGTCATAGGTCGGAAGCAGCGTCTTGCAGTGGCGCGAAACTATTTTGCCATCGGCCATGAACGCGGCCGAATTGAAAAGCATGGGGGGATGGTCGCGGTCGATATTGACGCACCCGCAGATGACCGCGATCCCTGCGGCGTGGCGCGCGATCTCCTCGATCGAGGCCAGGTTGTCCCGAATGAGCTTGCGGTTCTCGAGCAGGTCGAGCGGCGGGTACCCTATGGTCGCCATTTCGGGAAACACGACTAGGTCGGCGCCCGCCTCCTTCGCCTTTTCTATGAAGGATAGTATCTTTTTCCTGTTGCCGTCGATATCGGCCACGATGGGGTTTATCTGCGCTATGGCTGTTTTCATTATGCGACCGTTATTAGTAGATTGAACGCCTGTATCATCATCCCCCTGCTCGTGTTGTCAATATTGTTTTATAGATAGTTGGTGCTCTGACCCCATCCAGGGGAATTTACCACAGAGCCACAGAGGGGATGAATATGGAAACCGTCATCCCGTACCCGCTTTCCCGGGCATGACTGAGTTTATACTATCATCGAGAGGAGGACCATCGGGCCGATTTCGCGATCCTTCAGGAATACCGTCTTTTCATTGACTCCCGAAGGATTGCCACGGCCTTCTGATGAAGGCCATGCAATGAAACTATAGGCAATTGGTATGCACTAACCGGATATACTCCAAGCCCCTATTTCCCTCAATGCTCTGACCCCATCCCCGCAACTTCTGCGCCTCGGTGTCTCTGTGGTCATCTTCTTTTTTAATAAAGAAAAAAACCTGAAACCCTGAAAAAGTCTTGAAAAAAACGACGGCATTTTTACTCTGTCCAGTACCTTTCTGCTAAAAGCATGAATTTTAGCAGCATATTCCACAGGAAGGAGACAACGATGATCAACTACGAACTTACTGTCCTCTTGCGCCCTAAAACCAGCGAGACTATCCTGGTGAAAGTCAGGGAAATCCTCCAGAAATTCAACGTCAAGATCAACGAGGAGCCGGCCGGATGGGGCCAGAAAAGGCTCGCGTATGAAATCGACGGTGAGCGCGAGGCCTATTACTTCTTCGCACTTATCGAAGCCACGCCCGACTCGGTGTCGAAAATCATCAGCGAGTTCAGGCTCATCCACGACATCTTGAGGTTTCTTTTCGTAAAAATCGAAAAAGCGAAATCAGCCTGATGGAGGTGCCTAAATGGCCGGAGATCTGAATAAAGTCATACTGATCGGGAGACTGGTCAGGGACCCGGAACTTCGCTACACTCCCAACGGTTCTTCCGTAGCAAGTTTTTCTCTCGCGAACAACCGGACCTATGTCGCCAACGGTGAAAAAAAGGAGATCGTGTCCTTTTTCAACTGCGTAGCTTGGGGCAAGACTGCCGATGTCATAACCCAGTACTGCAAGAAAGGCAACCGCATGGGTATCGAGGGGAGACTCCAGCAGAGAAGCTGGGAAGATCAGCAGGGAAACAAGCGGTCCACGGTGGAGATAACGGTCGAGAACTTCCAGTTCCTGACCCCGCGGGAATCCGGGTTCGAACAAGCGGCCGAGATGCCGCAGGCCGAGAACGAAATACCGGCCGCAGGCGGGCCCGGAGTCGACAACCCGTTTTCTGACGACGATATACCGTTCTAGGAGCATAATCCATGTCCCATTGTACCGGCCGGGCCGGCAGAGGGACCTTAAAACGAAACTCACACGCTGCAATGCAAGGAGACACAAATGACTGAAGAGATAAAAAACACCGAAGCGCCGGCACCGGCGGAATCAACTGAAGAGAAACCGGCCGCACAGCCGAAAGAATACCAGAGAAGGGAAGGCCAGAGCGGCCCGTATCGTCCTCGCCCCAGACAGCAGTTCAGGGACAGGGACGACGACGGCAAGGAAGACAGGGGCGGAGACCACCAGCACCGCTACCCGAAATTCAAGAAAAAAGTGTGCAGATTCTGCTATGACAAGAACCTGGCGATCGACTACAAGGACACGAATACGCTCAACCGTTTCATAACCGACCGGGGCAAAATACTTCCCCGCAGGGTGACCGGTACATGCGCGAAGCACCAGAGGCTCATAGCCGTTGCCATCAAGCGGGCCAGAATCATCGCCCTTGTGCCGTTTATCGAGAAATAGCGCGAAGTGGCTCCGGCGCTCGTAATCTCCATGGCCGGGCTTGCGCTGCTGGCCGGAGCGGCGTACCTCGCCTACCGGTTCCAGTGGCGGGCCATTGCGGCGATAGCGCCGCTGTGCTGCGGACTGATGTTTTTTTCGGTAGCCGGCCAGAGCACTGCGAGCCTGGTGACGCCTCTGGTTCTGGGGACCGCCGGCGGCCTGACATTCAGAAAAGGGGCCGGGCTCAAGACATATCTGGTCGCAACCACGCTCGTTCTTGCGGCGACCATGACCGGTAACTATTATTACATGCTTATCGAAAAGAAGACCGATATGCTTGAAATATCCCGTTCGGAAATGGCGTCGGTGATGGAGCAGAACGAGGCGCCGGCCGACCTCAGAGAAAGCATACTCGGGGATTTCGACAGGCACAGGGAAACGATAAAGGGCGTGATACCCTTCATATTTTTCCTGAACGCTCTGGCGATGTCCTCGCTGGCGTACCTGGGCATGAAAGTGTTTTTTTTACGGTATACATCCGGGCCCCGGTCAGCCGGGCTCGAGTTTTTCAGGCTCAATGATTTCACGATCACAGCGCTCATTTCCGGGCTGGCGGTCTTTTTACTGGTTGACAGCAGCCGGTACTGGCATGTATATTCCGTCGGGTTGAACCTTCTTCTTTTCTCGGCGGTTTTTTACTGCATCCAGGCCGTCGGCGTGATCAAGTTCATGATAATCAAGAAAGGGTTGCCCCTTTTTCTGCTGCCGGCGGGGTTTTTAGTTCTGGCTATTCTTGGGATTCAGGCGCTGGTTTTCACTTTGATTTTACTGACAGGATTTGGAACACTGGACTTCTGGGCCGACTTCAGGAAGCTCGGAGGAAATTCAAATATCAGGAGCGAACAACAATGAAAGTAATACTTCAGAAAGATATCCCGAACCTCGGCGACGCCGGCGACATCAAGGAAGTCGCAGACGGATACGCGCGCAATTTTCTGCTGCCGAAAAAGCTGGTGATCGCGGCAAACGAATCGAGCAAAAAGGCGATGGATCACCAGAAGCGGCTGATCAAGATCAAAAAAGAAAAAAGAAGGAAAGAGGGAGAAAAGATCGCCGGCGATCTTTCCGGGGCCGTCCTCAACTTCACCGCGCAGGCCGGAGACGAGGACAAGCTGTTCGGGTCGATCACTTCCATGGACATAGCGACAAAGCTCCAGGAAATGGGATACAAGATCGACAAAAGAAAGATCGTGCTCGAAAACCCGATCAAAAAGATCGGAGAGCACGAGATTGTCATCAAGCTCGCCGAAGGGCTGACATCCAAGGTTAAAGTGGTCGTCGAAAAGGTGCAGTAAATGTCGCCTGACCGCCTGCCGCCTCAGGACATAGACACCGAATCCGCATGTCTTGCCGCGGCGCTTCTCAACAAGGAAGCGCTGCTCAAGGTAACAGAAATCCTCCAACCGGAGGATTTTTACCTTGAAAGGTACCGGACCATCTTCCAGGCCATAATCGAGCTCGAACAGAAAAACCTTCCGGTCGACCTGGCCACGCTCAAACAGAAACTCCGCGACCAGAACATCCTCGAATCAATCGGCGGGGACGCGACCCTGGTCGACCTCTACCAGTCGGCCTCCACGTCGGCGAACGCCGAATTTTACGCCAAACGCATCAAGGAGCTCAGCGTCCGCAGAAAGCTCATCGACGTTGCGACCGACTCGATCGAGAAATGCTATGACATGATGATCGACACCGAGGAGCTCATCGACACTGTCGAGAAAGACATCTTCGACGTGACCGAAAAGCAGATCACCGGCGAAATCCAGAACATCGGCGACGTCATGGACGACACGCTCAACCTGATCGGCAAGTGGGTCGACACCAAGAAAATCGTGACTGGAGTGGCGTCGGGATTCGGAGGGCTTGATGAGCTCCTCACCGGCTTTCACGGCTCGGAGCTCATCATCGTGGCGGCCCGTCCCGGCATGGGAAAGACCGCGTTCGCCCTGAACGTGATGAACCATATCGCGCTGCGCGAATCCCAATCCGCCCTGTTCTTCTCTCTCGAGATGCCTTCGATACAGCTGGGCATGAGGATGCTGTGCATCGAGGCCATGATCGATTCGCACCTGGTAAGGACCGGACGGATCAGCGGCGAAGAAGTGAAAAAGCTCATGAGCGCGGCCCAGAAGTTCAAAAAGACCGCGCCGATCTTCATCGACGACACTCCCTCGTCGACCATCCTCCAGATGAGAAAGAAAGCGCGCAGGATGGCAAAGAGCCACAAGCTCGGCGTGATCATCGTCGACTATCTGCAGCTCATCTCGGGCCCTTCCCGGATGGAGCGCCACCAGCAGATAGCCGAAATCTCCCGGTCGCTCAAGCAGATGGCCCGCGACCTTGACGTGCCCGTTATCGCGCTCTCGCAGCTCTCCCGCGCCGTGGAATCCAGGACCGACCAGATGCCGACCCTCGCCGACCTGCGCGAATCGGGCGCGATCGAGCAGGACGCTGACGTCGTGCTCTTCATCTACCGCGAAGAAAAAGTGAAAAAAGACTCGCCTCGCAAGGGCGAGGCCGATATAGTAATCGCCAAGCAGCGCAACGGCCCAGTGGGCACCGTGCCACTGATATTCTGGGAAAAATTCACCAAATTCGGTACGCCGGACCGCATTCATTCCTTCGAGGAGACACGTCCGAGCAATGAACTCCAGTAAAGCCAACATCGTGCTCGACTTTTTCGCCGGCCTGGGAGGGTACTTCATCTTCCTGAAGGACACCATCAGGTGGATGTTCAGGCCCCCCTTCGACGCGAAAAACGTCATAGCCCAGATGCTCGAGATCGGCTACAAGTCTCTGCCTGTCACGTCGATCACGCTTTTTTTCACCGGCATGGTCATGGCGTTCCAGATAGGCACTGCCATGGACGCGATCATGTCAGGCTCCTCGGTCTTCATCGGGAGCGGCGTGACCATCGCGATGTTCAGGGAGCTGTGCCCGGTGCTCACCGGGCTCCTGCTTGCAGGCAGGGTCGGCTCGGCCATAGCGGCCGAGATCGGCACCATGAGGGTCACTGAGCAGATCGACGCGCTCAAGACCCTGTCTGCCAACCCGGTCCAGTACCTCTCGGTGCCGCGCTTCATCGCCTGCCTGGTGATGACCCCGCTGCTCACGGTCATCACGGACATTGTCGGCGTCCTGGGCGGATCGTTCATCGCCTACTTTTCCCTGGGCATAACGCTTGACAAGTACGTCGAGAACATTTTAAACTACGTCTCGCTTTTCGATTTTCTGTCGGGACTTCTTAAATCGTTGTTTTTCGGAGTCGAGATCGCGGTGATTGCCTGCTACCAGGGATTCATCACCAGGGGGGGAGCCGAAGGGGTCGGGCGCTCGACGATCCAGGCGGTGGTGAAATCCTCGATGGCGATTCTCATATCCGATTATTTTCTGACGTATCTTATCCAGAAATTCAACTGACGTCCGTCCGGTGGCATATGAACAAAAAGGAACAGTTTATCAAGAAGTTGAAGTCGGCGAAAATCAGCAAGAGGACGATCCAGTGCTTCGAGGCTGTGGACCGGCCCGAGTTCTTCGACCGGTCGTTCAGAAAGGAAGCGTACGAAACGCCGGTGATACAGATCGGCCACGGGCAGACGAGCGACGACCCGGTGATCCTGGCCAAAATGATCGACCTTCTGGGAATCAAAAAGAACGCAGGCGTCCTCGAGGTGGGGACCGGCTCCGGATACTCGACTGCAATATTATCCCGCCTCGCATCCAGGATGACCACCGTCGAATACATCGAGAAGCTGGCCATCGAGGCCAAAACCCGCCTGACGAAATACGGCGCAGACAGCATTTCCTTTCTTTCAGGGGACGCGACCGAAATCGGCGGCGCGAAAAAAAAGTTCGACGCCGTCATCATCCTCGCAGCGTGCAGGCTCACCCCGCAGCTCATCATCGACGTCCTCGTTCCCGGAGGCGTGGCCGTGTTCCCCATGGGCCCGTCTCACCAGCAGAGGATAGTCCGCTACGTGCGAAACGACCGGGCCGCCGACCCGCTGAAAAACTACGAGTTCCACGACTACTGCCTCTTCGACTCCATCCGCGGGCCCTATGGATGGAAAGACCAGCTTGAAGGGTACTTCGCCGATGACTCAGGCGAGTGAAACCGGAAACAACGCATCTCCCTTAAGGGGGGATGCCATCCGCGCTTTCCAGAAAACTGCCCTGCCGGACGCAGCGGCCCCTGAATCCGACATCAAAGACCGCACTGAAGAAGAGACCGAAAAATATTTCATCTGCGCCTTCTGCGCGCACATCATAACATCCCCGGACGACGCCATCGCCGTAGACGGGAGCGTGGCCCACACCTTCACCAACCCGGCCGGGGTCACGTTCGATATCGGCTGCTTCAGGGAGGCCCCGGGGTGCTCGACCGTAGGCGAGCCGACCGCTGAATTCACCTGGTTCCCGGGGTTCATGTGGTCATACGCCGTATGCTCCCGGTGCAGGGCGCACATGGGCTGGTTATACCGGTCAGGTGCATCGTCGTTTTACGGACTCATACTGGATAATCTAAGGGAGAACTGAGGTTTTAATTTCACCCACCCCTACCCCTCCCTCGAGGGAGGGGTTTCAGGAATTGATACTGAATGCATTATACCTGTGCTGTGGTTCGACAGGTGGTCACTGAGCCTGCCGAAGTGCAGGTAACCCAAACAAGTAACTATTGACAGAAAAATCCCCGGATGCAGGGCTTTTTGAAATCGAAATCTAGGAATTTCGTCGCCGAAACCCGTTGCACGGGACACAATGCATTTTATCCGAACCTGTTTCAGGCAACCCAAATGATAAACTATTGACAGGAATGGTCAGGTGTGCAAGGCTTTTTTAAA
>JAKLIV010000118.1 GCA_022709405.1 Spirochaetota bacterium | reverse complement strand
AGGATTTAATGCAATGAAAAACAAAAAAATCATCGTCCCGCTGACCATCATCATCGCGGCCTACATCGTCATCTCGCTGACGGCCGACTTCTATGCCGATTACCAGTGGTTCAACGTCAACCGCGGCGTTTCGGTCTTCTGGGTGCTGTTCATGACGAAGTTCGAGGTCCAGGGAATGTTCTCTCTAGCGTTCATAGCCCTTTTCTCCCTCAATTTCCTTCTCATACGGATCATGGGCGGCAAGGGCCGGATATTCACGAACAATATACTCGACCGCCTTCGCGTCCCGGTCTTCGGATCGCCCAGGAAGGCCCTGCTGCTGATTCTGGCCGGCAGCGTGGTTCTCACCGGGTTCATAATGGGAGGCGCCGCGTCGGCCTATTGGCGGGAATACCTGATGTTCAGCAACGCGGTCCCGTTCCAGGGCATGCCGGCCGACCCGGTGTTCGGCAGGGACATCGGCTTCTACGTGTTCCAGCTCCCCTTTTATTCGTTTCTCTACACGTGGCTCATGACCGCGCTCATCATCATCACGCTGTTTTCGGTCTTTTTTCACGTGATCAACGGGGGGATTCTCTGGAGCGGAAACAGGATCGAGTTCTCGCTTTTCGCGCGCGCCCACATCTCATCGCTGCTGGCCTCGGTGGTGATCCTGTACGGGTTCGGCTACCGGCTCAAGGCGTACGACCTGCTGTATTCACGGATCGGAAAGATTTTCGGAGCCGGATACACCGCGATACACGCGAACCTCACAGCCTATAACGTCGCGATGGCCCTTTCATTCATCGCGGGGGCCCTGCTCCTCTTCAACATCTTCAAGCGGAGCTTCAGGCTGCCGCTTTTCGTGCTCGTCGCGCTCTTCCCGGCCTACTTCATCCTGGGCACCATGTATCCCTCGATTCAGCAGAGGTTCGTGGTCGAACCCAACGAGCTCGACAAGGAGACCCCCTATATCAGGCACAACATAGCGTTCACGCGGCTGGCGTACGGCATAGACCGGGTCAGGGAGATACCCTTCGCCAACAACAGGGACCTGACCTACCGGGACATCACGAAAAACAGGAACACTCTGGAAAACGTGCGGCTCTGGGACTGGCGCCCGCTCAGGCAGACCTACAAGCAGATACAGGAGCTAAAGCCGTATTATTTTTTCAACGACGTCGACATCGACCGGTACGTGATCGATAAAAGAAAAATCGCAGTCAACCTGTCGGCGCGCGAGCTCGACCTTTCGAGGCTCAGCCAGAACAGCCAGACCTGGCAGAACAAGCATCTCATTTACACCCACGGATACGGCCTGGTCCTCTCGAGGGTCGACAAGATCACCGAGGAGGGGCTCCCGGAGATGCTCATCTACGACATCCCGCCCCGCTCCGAGATCGACATCAAGCCGGCCCGGCCCGAAATATACTATGGCGAACACCGGAACGATTACGTGCTGACCGGCACGACGATACAGCCCGGCGAGTTCGACTATCCCTCGGGCGAGGAAAACAAATACACGACCTATGCCGGCACGGGCGGGGTCCCGCTGGATTCGGCGATGCGGCGGATTTTTTTCGCAGCCGCATTCCAGGACATCAACATCCTGATCTCGGGGAATATCGGCGATAAATCGAGGGTGCTGTACCGCAGAAACATCATGGAGATGGTCAGGACATTTTCGCCGTTTCTGTCATTCGACGACGACCCGTATCTGGTCATATCAGGAGGACGGCTCTTCTGGGTGATCGACGCGTACACCACGACCGACCGGTTTCCCTACTCGACTCCGGTCAATGTCGGAGAAAAGAAGATCAACTACGTGCGCAACTCGGTCAAGATAATCATCGACGCCTATAACGGCGCCATGGATTATTATATAGCGGACGCGAACGATCCCATAATACGGGCCTACGCGCTGATATTCCCTGGAGTGTTCAGGAACCTGGCCGAAATGCCCGAAGACCTGAAAACCCACATCCGCTATCCCGAGAACCTCTTCACCGTCCAGAGCACGATATTGACGAAATACCACATGACCGATCCCAACGTGTTCTACAACAACGAGGACGCCTGGGACATACCGCGGCATGTATACGACAACAGAGAGCAGCCGGTCGAGGGGACCTACCTGGTGACCAAGCTTCCGGACGAGTCAAGGAGCGAATTCATACTCATCCTGCCGTTCACCCCGCTCCAGAAGAACAACATGATCGGGTTTCTCACCGCGAAGTGCGACATGCCCGACTACGGCGAGCTGAAGCTCTATATCCTGCCGAAGGAAAAGCTCAGCTATGGCCCGCTCCAGATGGAAGCCCGCATCGACCAGGACCCTGAAATATCGAAGCAGCTGACGCTGTGGAACCAGAAGGGGTCCGAGGTGATCAGGGGCGGCATGCTTACCATCCCGGTCGAGGAATCCATCCTCTACATTCAGCCGCTGTATCTCAGGGCCAAAAGCAGCGAGATGCCGGAGCTGAAAAGGGTCATCGTGTCGTTCGCCGACCGCATCGCCATGGAAAACGACCTGGCCTCGGCGCTCGAGTCGCTTTTCTCCCGGTCTGGCGCTGCCGATTTCCATTCAGACGAGAGCGCGGACGAGCAGCTCAGGGCCCTCGCCGGCAGGGCCTACAGCCACTACCAGCGCGCAGAGAACAGTCTGCGCGCCGGCAAATGGAAGGATTACGGCGAAGAGATGGAAAAGCTCAGGAGCGTGCTCGAGCACATGGGCCGGATCAAATGACGCGCTTTCTCATCCGGGCACGCACGAGAAAGCTTCAAGCGCCGCGGCCTCCGACCCGTAAACCGGCACCAGGTCGAAGAACTCCAGGGAATCGAGCACCCGCGTGACTCCCGCGGCTACCGAACACACCGCGACCGGCCTGCCCTCCCGGCCGAAGACCCTTGCCGCTGTCAAGATGGCCCCGAGTATCGCGCTGCTGACATAGGCAACCGACTCAAAATTGACGAGAAGCGGCCCGTCGGTCATCGCCAGGACATTATCGATCTTAGCCTGAAATGAAACCGAGCACCCGAGATCGAACCTGGCGGGAGGATACAGGATGCCGACGCCTTCCTTGATTTTCATATCTATCTGCATGATACGTTCTTCCCATGCTTTAATATCTTGATCTCCACGCGGCGGTTCATCGCCCGCGCCTTTTCGCCGGTCCCGGTCGAAACAGGCCGCTCGATCCCGTATCCCTTGACAGCCAGCCGTTTCTGAGAAATTCCCCGCTTCACGAAATATCCCGCGACAGAGCCAGCCCTTTCCTTCGACAGCTTCAGGTTGAATGCCGGGGTTCCGGTATCGTCGGTATGCCCTCCGATCTCGATCGTCATCTCGGGATTTCTCTGCAGCATCGCAACGACCCTGTCGAGTTCGAAGTGTGAATCTTCCCTGAGAACGCTGCTCCTGAAATCGAAGTAGACGTTGTTGAGGGTGAAAACGGCCCCTTTCGTGATCGGAGACAGCTCGATGTCCCTGATCAGCTCGGTGTACTTCGCCTCCACCGCCCTGTCTTTCAGGTCGAACCTGGTCGAATAAAACAGATAGCCCGCGCTCCTGATCGATACGTCGTAGTTCCTGTTCCTGTGGAGGATGATAAAGTACTTGCCGTCGCCGGCGTTGCTCTTAATCTCATAATCCTCGCCTGTCTCGACATCGGTGATGACGATCTCCGATTCAAGCTTCTTGTCGGGATCGGTTTTGTCGGATACGATCCCGGCTACCGCCATGACCGAGGTCTGTCTCAGCTTCTCGGGGATCCGGACCTTCTCAATGCGGAATCTTCCCCTGGTGTCAGGCTTCGATATATACATGATATCCCCTGCTGCCGGGACGCTGGCCAGCCTGTCGTCGGCCGTAGTATTGATCGTCTCGCCCAGGTTCACGGGCTCGCTCCATCTGCCGTTGTCCATCATTTCGGTCTTGTACAGGTCGTATCCCCCCATGCCGCCGGGACGGGTCGAGCTGAACAGCAGGGTCCTTCCGTCGGCCAGAATGATCGGCCCGAACTCGGAATATTCTGAGTTGACCGGCGCGGGCATTCTTCGCGGTTCCGCCCACCTGCCGTTCACCTTCTGCGATGAATAGAGTCCGAAACACTCTTTGCCGCCGCACTTCTTGTCCGGGCACTGGCGCACGAAATATATGTTCTCTCCGTCAGGGGATATGGTCGCGAACCCGTCGTATCCCGCCGAGTTCACCGGTTTTCCCAGATTTACGGGTTTCCCCCATACCGGGCCCCTGCGCTCGGAAATCCAGATGTCAACGCCGCCCTGGCCGCCGCCCTTGTCCGAGGAAACCAGCAGGCGGTTCTGGTCATAGGTGATGAACGGCGCGCCATCGTCGTCGACCGCCGAATTGGCGAACAACAGCGGTATGGCCGGCGTCCACCCGAGAAGGGTCTTGTACTTGAGATAGATCTTGTACTTGTCCGGCCCGATCCTGTCGGTCTGGTACACGATCATGCGGCCGTCGGCGGAGACCGACGGGCTGTACTCCGAATAGTTCAGGTTGCGCGCGCAGCCGGCGAGCGCAAGGATTGACAAAAGCAGAGCGGCCATGACTGCCGGCGCTCCGATCGATTTTATATTACATAAACTCATTGTATTGCCTCCAGTGGATTACATTTTAATGTTGAATGATTGAAACTCCCATGATCACCCGCGATTGGGCATGATACGGACGCCCGGGAATCCTCCTCTCCCTTGATGGGACAGGCTGGGGGAAGGTATTCACATCCACCCGCACCTATCCTCTCCTATCGAGGCGAGGGACGTCAGGATTCGGGGCGTCCTGTTCAGGAAGAGTTGATATAAAGACCGCATCTGATCATATGACGAACCTCCTGGTCGAAATCATGACCGGAAGGTACGTTATTTCGGCGGACATTTCCGGTCAAAAACCCAGAAATGGCGTTTTGACCGTTATCAATTTTACAGATGAGCGATTGAGAGGGCCGGACCGCATGGTTCCGGCCCGGTCGGTCAGGAGGCGGATTCGCGGTATTCGGTCGGCGTGCGGCCGACCTCCTTTTTAAAGGCGCGGTTGAATGTGGAAAGGCTCTCGAATCCCACCGAGAGAGCGACGTCGATGACCTTCACCTCCGGGTCCTCGAGTTTTTTCAGCGCGTCCTCGATGCGGAGCCGGTTTATGTATTCGTTCACCTTTATCCCGGCGTACTGTTTGAACAGGCCGCTCATGTAGTTCGGGTTCATGCCCACTGCCGCGGCCAGCCCCTCGCGGGAAAGGTCAGAGGAATAGTTTTCCCTGATGAAATCCATGACGCGTTCGAGTTTTTCCTTCGCGGCCTCGTTCAGGGACGAGCCCTCATCCCCCTTCGAATTGATCTTCAGCCTGCGGTACAGGAGCTCGAGCTCCAGGTTCTTTTTCATCTGCTCTCTGGCGAAGATGATCACGAAGAGCAGCAGAAAAAACGGCGCGCAGTACGCGGTGACGAAAAGCGAATACGCTCCGCCTGCGAGAGAAAATGCTATTTCCAGGCATGCGACGACGATTCCCACAGCGCTTATCAGCAACGCCGCCACGGCCTTGAAACGGTCGCGGCGCGCACGGTGGAACCGCGTGATCATCACGGCCGTGACCGGAATGAGTATCAGTTCGGTCATGACCGCAAGAGCGTTTGCGATATAAAAAATCCCTCCAGTGTTCCTCAAAAGCAGCACTAACGCGGTGAACAGAACGAAAACCGGTATGCACACGTAGTTATACAGCGGAACATATATCCCGAACAGCGACTGGATGATAAGGATAAGGGCGATGGCGAAAAGGTAATAGGACGACCAGTTAATCGCGCGCGTCAGGGAGGCATTGACCACGGTAAATGGATAAAACAGCGAGACCAGGAACAGAATGTACAGGAGAACGGCGAACAGGGAATAGAGATACAGCAGCTCCTTGCGGTTCCAGAGGAAGAAAATCCCGAGCACCACGCTGATCAGGGAGGCGATGACCATCATTTCAAGGGGAAGATGAAAATAGAAAAAAGTGCTGATCAGGCTGACGATCTCGTAATCTCGTCTGGGCAGGATCCTCACGACAGACGTGATGCCCGCACGGTCAGCGCTGTACGCTCCCAGGTTGATGTACACGGAATTTTCCCCGCTTCTGAGCACTCCGCGGGGTATCACGTAATTTCTCCTCTGGCGGATGAGACCGATTTCGTCATTCTCCATGGACCCGATCTGATACCCGTTGATGTACACCGCATCCGTGTCATAGACCCTGCCCATGGTGATCCCGTAAAAATTTTCGGGCTTATACTGTATGACAATCGCGCCTCGAAGCCAGAAATAGTGCGCGCCGCTCATCTTCTTATTTCCGGTATCGACCGGTATCCTGAACGTCGAAGGCACACTGACCAACTTCCATCCCGTTTTCGCCATTGCAGATGAAATGCTTCTGTCATTATCGTGAAGGATCTCCCAGCCGGAAACTTCGAGGCCGGCATCACCGCCGGCGCATGAAAGAAACAACGGGATGAGCAGCATGAAAGCCGGGTAAAAGAAACGTGTTGTCCTGCGAATTCGCATGATACGGCCCCGAAAATTATTGATTTGGTCGCAATAAGGCATTATAGACAGACCGTGTTTTTTTCGGTCAAGATTTTTTAAAATAATTGCATTTCGGGCGTCAGCGAAGCAGTATATATACACACTGTTGCGCCGTGGGTTCTTCGCCCCACAGGCCATCTTATTTACAAAGGATTTACCAATGAACATCGAACGATCGAGCGGAATGCTGCTTCATATCACCAGCCTGCCCGGCAGGTACGGCATCGGGACCCTCGGGGCCGAGGCCAGGGATTTCGCGGATTTATTGAAGAGCGCGGGGATGCGCTACTGGCAGGTCCTGCCCATCGGCCCTGTCGCGGGCATCTTTGATTTCTGCCCCTATGCCTCCACCTCGACGTTCGCCGGGAACACGCTGCTCATCAGCCTCGACGACCTCGCGGCAGAGCCCTGGTGCGGGATCGACGTGCCGCCGTATGACCAGGCCGAATCGCACTTCGCCGACTTCGACGACGTTCTGCTGCACAAGGTCCCCTGTTTCAGGGAGGCGCACCGGCGTTTCAGGGAATCCCCGACCGCCCCGCGGCAGGCGTACGAGAAATTCTGCAAGGAGTCGTCCGACTGGCTCGACGACTACGCGCTCTATTCAGCGCTGGCCGAAAAGCTCGGCACGCTCGACTGGACCTCGTGGGAGCCGGGACTTGCCATGCGCGAGCATGCCAGCATGAAAGCCTGGACCGAAAAGCTGCACGAGCAGATCGAGTACCGGAAATTCCTCCAATGGGTGTTCTTCACGCAGTGGAGCGCGTTCAAGAAATACTGCAACGGGCTGGGCGTGTACCTCATCGGCGACATACCCATCTACATAACCATGAACGGGGCCGATTCATGGGCGCACCGGGACATGCTGCAGCTCGACCCGGAAACAGGAAAACCCGAATCCGTCTCGGGCGTACCCCCCGACTACTTCAGCGCGACCGGCCAGCGCTGGGGCAATCCCCTGTACCGGTGGCGGGACAAAAAAGACCACCTAAACGAGGCGACCTTCAGATGGTGGGTGCGGAGGATAGGCCACCTGCACCGCCACATCGACATCATCCGAATCGACCACTTCAGGGCGTTCGAGGCCTACTGGTCGATACCGGCCGACGAGGAGACCGCGATCAACGGCGAGTGGGTCCCCGGGCCGGGCATCGAGTTCTTCAACCGGCTGAAACAGGAGCTCGGCGACCTTCCCCTTATCGCAGAAGACCTGGGCGTGATCACCCCGGAGGTCGAAAAGCTCAGGGACGACCTGGATCTGCCTGGCATGAAAATACTGCAGTTCGCCTTCGACTTCAACAACAAGAACTACTACCTGCCCCACAACTACGACGACCCGAACTTTATCGTGTACACCGGGACCCACGACAACAACACGACAAACGGATGGTTTTACGGCGGCGAAATCGACGACAATACCAGGAACTACGCGCTCGAATATCTCGGCGCCGAGACATTCAACGACTTTCACTGGAAGCTGATCAGGCAGGCCTGCCGTTCGGTCGCACGGCTGGTCATGTTCCCGGCCCAGGACGTGCTCGGGTACGGGGCCGAATTCAGGATGAACGTGCCCGGCACCTGCTCGGGCAACTGGCGCTGGAAGCTCACCCGCGGGGCCATAAGCGGCGAGATCGTCGGCAGGCTCAGGAGGATGGGCGAAATATACGACCGGATCAGAGACGACGAAAAGGATAAATCCTCTTGACAAATAGGCGTTAATTCCTGCTATTTATTAATTCTTTCAGATGCAGGATAAAAAACGACCACGGGCGAGAGGTCGTCAGGAGTCACCCCCACCGGTTTCGTTGTCGCTCAACCGCCTCCCCCTTGGAAAGGGGAGGAAGGGAGGGGGTCGCCCCTCCGGATCTCTGCGTCTCTGCGCCTATATGGCAAATTTTCTATCCAGATTGAACAGACTTACAAAGGAGCATGATCATGAAAAAACAACTGCGAAGCGCGGCGAGCACCGAAGGAAGAAGAATGGCCGGGGCCAGGAGCCTGTGGCGGGCCAACGGGATGAAAGAGGAGCAGTTCGGCAGACCGATCATCGCAGTCGTCAATTCCTTCACGCAGTTCGTCCCGGGCCACGTGCACCTGCATACGATCGGCCAGCAGGTGAAATCGATGATCGAAGAGGCAGGATTCTTTTCCGCCGAGTTCAACACCATAGCCATCGACGACGGCATCGCCATGGGACACGACGGCATGCTCTACTCCCTGCCGTCACGCGAAATCATCGCCGACAGCGTCGAATACATGTGCAACGCCCACACCGTCGACGCCATGATCTGCATATCCAACTGCGACAAAATCACGCCCGGAATGCTCATGGCCGCCATGAGGCTCAACATCCCGGCCGTTTTCGTTTCGGGCGGCCCCATGGAGGCCGGCATATTCAAGGGAACGAAAAAAGACCTGATCGACGCCATTGTCATGAGTGCGAACCCGAAGGTCCCGGACGAAGACATCGCCGAGCTCGAACGTACCGCCTGCCCGACCTGCGGATCGTGCTCGGGCATGTTCACCGCCAACTCGATGAACTGCCTCACCGAGGCGATAGGCCTAGCGCTTCCGGGAAACGGCACGGTCGTGGCCACGCACAAGAACCGGGCCGCGATATTCGAAAGGGCCGCGCAGCTGATCGTCGAGCTGACCATGGCGTATTACGATAAGGGCGATGAATCCGTCCTTCCCCGGTCGATAGCGACCAAGAAAGCGTTCATGAACGCGATGTCGCTCGACATCGCCATGGGCGGGTCGACCAACACCGTGCTCCACCTGCTCGCGATCGCCGATGCGGCTGAAGTCGACTTCACCATGAAGGACATCGACGCGCTTTCGCGCAGGGTCCCGAACCTGTGCAAGGTCGCCCCGAGCTCGCACTACCACGTCGAGGACGTGAACCGGGCCGGAGGCATCCTGGGCATCATGGGAGAGCTTGACCGCTCGGGGCTCCTCGACACATCGGTCAAAAGGGTCGACCGCCTGACCCTCGCACAGGCACTTGACCGCTACGACATCATGAAAAAATCCGTGACCGACGAGGCGCTTGACCTCTACGCAAGCGCGCCGGCGGCGATGGGCCGCAATCTTGTTCTGGGGTCCCAGAACACCCGCTTCGAAAAACTCGACCGGGACAGGGTCTCCGGATGCATCCGCGACATCGCCCACTGCTACAACCGCGACGGCGGCCTGGCCGTTCTCTTCGGCAACATCGCCCAGAAGGGCAGCATCGTGAAGACCGCCGGGGTCGACCCGAGCATCTACCGGTTCAGGGGAACGGCCCGGGTATTCGACTCTCAGGAGCTGGCCTGCGCCGGCATACTCGGCGGAACGGTGAAAAAAGGCGATGTCGTGGTCATCCGCTACGAGGGCCCGAAGGGCGGCCCGGGCATGCAGGAGATGTTGTATCCCACCTCATACATAAACTCGATGGGACTGGGCAGGGAATGCGCGCTCCTCACCGACGGCCGGTTCTCGGGGGGAACCGCGGGTCTTTCGATCGGGCACATATCTCCCGAGGCCGCTTCGGGCGGCAACATCGGGCTGATCAGGAACGGGGACATGATCGAGATCGATATTCCGAACAGGAAACTCAACCTTCTCGTATCCGACACCGAGCTCGCGAAGAGAAGAAAATCGGAAGAAGCGAAGGGGGCGAAAGCGTTCACCCCGGCCGGCAGGGACCGCGTGGTTTCACGGTCGCTCAAGGCGTACGCCCTCATGGTCTCGTCTGCGGACCGCGGCGCGGTCAGAGTGCTGCCCGGCAAGGACGTGAAAGGCGGAGCCGTTCCCAGGAAAACGGCAGCGAAGCGGGCGTCCGCCAAAACGGCGAAAACCGGCTCAGCCGTTAAAAAAGCGAAGAAGCGGCCGGCCGTGAAAGCCGTGAAACCCAAAAGCACGAAAGGCAAATCGACGAACAAGAAGAAAAAATGAAAAATATTTTTATCATTGCTGTGATGCTGCTGGCATCAGCCGCGATTCCCCTGCGCGCCCAGGAATGGAAGCTCGCCAAAGACGCAAAAGGCATACAGGTGTACACCAGGTCGGTGCCGGGATCCGATTTCAAGGCGGTCAGGGCCGAAATGAAAATCAAAACATCCATTCCCAGCCTTATAGCCCTGATGACCGATTTCGATTCCTTTCCGAAATGGTATCCCCGGATGAAAAATTTCACCTGTGTGAAGGAAATAAACAAGCTCGAGTATTACATCCATATCGTGATCGACGCTCCCTGGCCCGCCAAAGACAGGGACTCGATATCCCATTTCAAAATCCGCCAGAACCCGGCAGACAAAGTCGTCACCATCGAATTCACCGACGTGCCGGGAATCATAAATGAGGAGCCGGGAATGGTCAGGGTGAAAAACCTGTACGGTATTTTCCGGTTCGCCCCCGAAGAGGACGGCATGGTAAAGGTGACCTACGAGACGCATTCAGATCCCGGGGGCAAGCTGCCCGCGTGGATGTCGAACGCGACCACGACCGACAGGCCATACAGAATTTTCAGGAACATGCGGGAAATGGTGATAAGGGAAGAATACCAGAACAGGATATGCGAAATATACGCCGAGATACAGGCCGCCAACTGAGCCGCCACCGCTGAACCGGAAACGGCTGAATCCTCTCAGGGCCAGGGGTCCCAGTCCCCCCAGTTTTTCAGGTACTCGGCGAAGGCCGGGATCCTCTCCTGATTTTCCTCGATGAACTTTTTGGTGAGTCTGACGATCTCCTGCTCGCGGTCGAGCGGCAGGTCGCCGGAGATCACGCGCGTGCGCAGGAAAACGAAATACGTGTCGAGCACGTCGTGGATGCAGTAATCGTTGATTTCGCGGATCTTGCCTTCCAGGAACATCTCGTAGACCTTGTCTCCGGTAGTGCCCATTTTTCCCGGCTTGCCGATCACCTTGGCCAGAAGGTTGAGGCCTCCGTTCATGCGGATAGCGTTATAGTTGGTGATCCAGTCCTGAAGGTCGATGTGCTTGGTCCCGAAACGGTACCTGCCCGCAAACTTGTCCTTGAAATGGCGGCTCGCCGAAATCCCGTAGCGGTAGGCCATGAGCTCGAGCAGCGGAATGTCGAATCCCCTGCCGTTGAACGTCACGAGAGAGGCGTGAGCGTACAGGGATTCGGTCCCGAGCCAGAAGAGCCTGGTGAGCTCCCTGGGCCTGAACTTCGGCTCGTCAAGGCACACGATGTCGATGAGGGTGTAATCCCCCCTGACCTTGGCCACGGTGACCGACACCGGATACTGGAATGTGACCGGAATGAACTCTGAAACTCCCTCAGTCGCCTCGAGTATCTCGTCGCGGTATTTCCCGACCGCGGTACGGTCGTCGATGTCCTCGCCTGGATACCTGACCATCCTGATAAGCTTCGGGTCGGGCACCGATTCGACGTCGAAAACGAGGTACTTCACTTCATCATACTGGCTGTTCTGCTGTATTCTCATGTCGGTAAATAAAAAAGCATGATGTTATTTAATAACAGCATGCTTTTAATAAAAAATAATGATACCTGCTGTCTGATTTCCCGTAAAATCGCGGGCTTATTTTTTCTTGACCAGCTTGTCTTCGGCTTTCTTGATGAAATCCTGAATATAGGGGTCGGTTTCTTTTTCTTTCACCTGTTTCCAGGTTTCGATCGATTTTTTCGAACCGATCCTGAAGGAGGACAGGAGCGCTGCATACCTGACATCTGCGCTCTGGTCGTTCAGGCATGCCGAATTCACCGCATCGACTCCCTTTTCGTCGCCGATATATCCGAGGGCGACCACGGCCTTCATGCGGACGTTTTCCCTCTCATCGGAGACAAGGGCAGCCAGCTTATCGATGGCTTCCTTTTTCTGGTTTTCTCCGGCCCATTCGGCCGCCTCAGTTATGGTCTTCTCGTCCCTGTCCTGCGACAGGTCGGCAATGTATTCCTCGGATGATTTGGATTTCTTTTCGGTTTCGGCATACGCCGTCATCGCAACTGATAATATAAGCATTAATACTGCAAGTTTTTTCATGATACACCCCGTTTGACTATTTTAACTATTGGATAAGAAAACCGTGATTATCGGATAAAGCGTATTTAACACCGGCATGCAATAATGTCAATAATTTTTATTACGGCGGCGGGAAGGTAAAACCCCTGATATGCAGGCGTCATGAAATTATGCCTTAAATGGTAAATTTTGTTTACAGCCGGATCATGACCGTGATACTTTGGATTTTCGACTGACATTATATCATAACCGCAGGTTTCCAATGGAAAAAAACGACCATATCGACAATGAAGAATATAATTTCGAGGAAATGCTCGAGGCGTCCCTCAACCGGAGGGACGATTTCGAGCCCGGGGAAAGCGTCACCGGCGTCGTGGTGCAGATAAACCAGGAAAACGTATTCCTCGACATTTCCGGAAAAAGCGAAGCGACAATCGACATCTCGGAATTTTTCGATAAAGACGG
>JAKLIV010000117.1 GCA_022709405.1 Spirochaetota bacterium | reverse complement strand
GGTCTCCCATGATGAATTCACAGTTGTAGCCGTTTATTTCGAGACGCTTGGATATCTCCACCGCCTTGTATTTGGTGTTGGTGAAGATGATGGCGTTGCCCGGATTTTCACTCTTCAGTATTCCGAGAAGCAGGTTTATTTTTTCGTCGGTTCCGACATGGTAGAGCTTCTGCTCGATATTGTCCACTGTTATCTGGTCGGGGTTGAGCATGATCTCGACAGGATCGTTCATGTCGTTTCCGGCAATGTGCTTCACCTTGTCGTCAAGGGTCGCGCTGAAGAGCATGGTCTGCCGCTCGAGACGGCCTGGCATTTTTTTCAGCATCTTTTTGAGGTCCGGGTAGAAGCCCATGTCGAAGAGCCTGTCGGCCTCATCGATTATGAAAATCCCCACGTTCTTCATCTTCAGCTTCCCTGAATCGCTGAAGTCGAGCAGCCTGCCGGGCGTGCCGATTATGATGTCGACCCCCTCGGCCAGCATTTTTTCCTGTGTTCCGTATCCGACGCCGCCGAAGAACACGCCGATTTTGAAGTCCAGATATTTACCGAGGAGAGACGCCTCCTGGCCGATCTGGTCTGCAAGCTCACGTGTGGGTGCGACCACCAGCGCGGTGGATCCCTTGAGCTTTTCGTCGTTGAGCATACGGTGGAAGATTGATATCATGAATGCCGCGGTCTTGCCGCTGCCGGTCTGGGACTGGACAAATACGTCTTTGCCGTCGAATGCCGGAGGGTAGGTCATTTCCTGGACCGGCATGCATTCCAGGTAACCGGCCTCATCAAGCGCTTTGAGGATTTTTTCATCCAGGTTGAATTCTGAAAATTTCATTTTTTCTCTTTAATGTGATTTTTTGTTGAGCCAAGATTAAACACTGGCATGCTTTAATACAAATATATTTCATTTCAAATGCTTTTTTTTATTTTATCCGGTTTTTCAAGCGGGGAACGCCCGGTTTACGCAATATCCGTGCTGAAGGGTCATTTTTACCACTATTAAAATATCTTGACAATAAATTAACAGAAAATAAACTAAAGACATCCGGAAATAATTGTGATGAAAAGGATTTTTTATAAATCCGCACTGCTGATTACGTTTTGCCTGACAGCCATCCCCTCGGTTGTTTTTGCTTCAGGGATCGATTTAATCGGCGATTATCTCGTCAGGGAACTGAAAGGCCAGTATGTCTCTGGCAAGCATGTCAACCACGAAATAATATATATCTCGGTGCTCCCCTTCGATGTTCGCTCCTCCAGGACTGATGCGCAGTATATGGCCAGAGACCTGTACGCCTCTCTCGCCGAAAACCTGTCCTGCGAGGATTTCTTCACCTTCGTGGATTCCGGTTGGGGCGATATCTACACATACAGGAAGTACCGTGACCCCGAAAATCCCGTGCAGCGGCATTTCAGGACCATACTGGGAGTGAACAGGGCCCGGCACTGCAGCATAACCGGCTCGATTTCCGACGACGAGTATGGATACATCGCAACCGTGCTGCTCATCGACGCGGTGAGCAGCGAGGAGCTGGCGTCAAGGCGCGCCCGTATCTTTTTCGACGACCTGCGCCCCGCTCAGAAAGGCCATGCCGAAACGGATTCGGGGAGCATCGTCGATGCAATGAAGCTCGAGCTCGATGATTCGTACATGCAGAGCCCGATGAACTTAATGGCGTGGATCAACGACATTTATTTTGCCATACCGCTTGGTTCGTCGTTGAACCTCAAGCTTGGCATATCGAACCTTTACCTTGACATGAACGACGATATTTCGCTCCTGGCCAGGGAGGCCTATCCGCATTTCATGACAAGCCCCTCGGACGGCTTGAGCAATTTTGATCCTGTCGTCTATTCCCAGTTTACCCAGCTGGCGATCAGCAAATGCGTGCCCTATCTGGGAATCGATTATCATTTCCGGGTCGGCAAAATCATGGGGATCAGGCTGGGCTGCAACAGTTCTCTTTTCAACCTTGATATCCCGGTCAAACAGATGGTATGCATCAACCCCTACGCGGACCTCATGCGGTGCTCCGAGGACGTGCAAAACGTGCTTGATGGTAAATACCGTTCGCTCCAGGGCACCGGTTACCGGTATCCCCAGGTGATGTTCCGCATGGAGGTTGAACAGCAATTCAGGGTAACCGATAATTTGACACTGGGTCTGCTGCTGTCATGCTATTGTACGCCGACTCTTGGAGCCGTAGCCGGTTATGACAAGTATTATTGGGCGCATGTCGGCGACGCCAGCGACGTCCTGCTTATGGGCTCCTCAATTCCTTTCCTGGGCGCCTCCCTCAAGATCAATTTTTCCTGGTTCTTCTGACATCGCGGTTTTCCTCGCCGTCCCGTAATTCCTGAGCGTTTTTTCATAGAAGCCCTGGTCGTACCTCATGGCCTTGTATGCGATTCCGCGGTAGTAGCCGGCGACAGTGCAGTCCATCCCGGCGAGATTGTTTTTCTCATCCGGATCCTTTTCGATATCGTACAATTCCTCCCAGGAATCCTTCGTGCGCAGGATGTATTTCCATTTCCCGTCGCGCACAGAGTACATGTTGTCCATCCAAGTCGTCTGGAGCACCGCCATCTGCCGCGCATGGCGCGAGAAAAGCGCGACGCCCTCCATGGGACGGTCGTTTTCGATCGAGAGGATGTCGAGCATGGTCGGCAGGATGTCTATGTGGCGCGATATGCCGCGGTACCGCAGCGGTTCCGGGAAAAATTTTTTGCTGTAGATGATGAACGGAACGCGCACGTTTTCTTCGTACAGAAACAGCGGATGGTTGTAGTTCTGCCGGTGCTGATAAAAAGCTTCGCCGTGGTCGGAAAACAGGAACAACAGGGTGGATTCGAGAAGTCCCTCCGCCTCAAGCCTGTCGACGATCTCGCCGAGAATCGCGTCGGCGTAGTGCAGGGAGTTGAGGTATTTCATCCAGTTTTTCCCCTGGAACACCTTCGAGTCGTCGATCGGGTCTGTTATCCTGAATGATTCGTCGGGTATGGGATAAGGATGATGAGGGTTGACGGGCATGTATACCACGAAGAAAGGAGCGGCCGGGTCGCTCTTCATGAACTCGACGCCGGGCTCGATCATCGCCCGCTCGTGCAGTCCCCATCCCACCCATTCGGTGTAGGGCGGTTTTTTGAGCGCGCGGTACTGGTAAATGCGGTCGAATTTTCTGTTTTTCAGAAACCTGTCCTGGCCCGCGTATTCGAGCGTGCCGGTGTGCAGAAGGCAGGTCCTGTATCCGTTTTCCTTGAGAATTTCCGAAGCGGTCTTCAGTCTGATTTCGGGATATTTCTCTATTACGGGATCCTTGGCGTGCATGCTGTACGAGGATGTCATGACCGAGAGAAGCGCGTTGGCTGAAAGCGGATAATTCGCGTAATGGTCGAGGGACACGAAAGCGTTTTCCATGAGCCTGTTCCATGTCGGCGCGACGGCTTTGCCGTTAACCGTCAATCCCAGATATTTTACCGGCGTTGATTCGAAGAAGAAAAATATGATGTTGTATCTTTTCCCGCGGGGAACGGCAGTGACCGGCCCGAGATTCCCGGGAAACTTCTCCGAGGCGGTATCCAGCCGCTCCATGTCTCCCTGATTTGCCGGGGCCGTTAACTGCGCAGACGGCGCCGCTTCGCCGCCCGGAACGAGCAGGTTGTACAGCGGGTTCAGGGAAAACTCCCTGAGGTTGCTCGTCATGGCCCTGGTCGGCTCCGCGGAAAATCCGCGCGCGGCCTCCGCGTATTGATCTTCCGAGGCGCCTGCAATCATGATGGCGGCGAGCGATAATCCGACGGCAGGGGGCAGCGACAGGAATGCCCTGCGTATACGGGGCCTTTTTTCAGAGGTGAGAATCCCCCCGAGCCCGGAGGCGAACCAGTCGCTCGCCGAAATGAACGTCAGGACCATGATCACCGTCGATGTCAGCGCCATTTTTGTTATCAGGCCCCGGGATATCTCGCTCGATATCGAGGCCAGAATTCTGGTTATGGCGGTCGCGTGCTCCTTTCCCAGGAACCCGGTCTGGAACGTGGTCTCGTAAGTCTTGAAAAAATCGATGCTGATCAGAAGAAAAACTGTCATGACGACAAGGAATATCGAGGCCGCCGCTACGAACAGGCGCTTTCTCTTCACCATGAGCGCGGTCATCACGAACAGAAAGACCGTGCAGCAGAGTATCGCGGCGGCGTCGTAGCGCATCGACAGCCGCAGGTATTCGAAGAAGCCCATCGCGCCCATTTCCGGATAGCGCTCCATGATCAGCGCGTGAATTTCAAGCCTGTATCCCGCCATGAGGAGGATGACGATCATGCTGAGAAAAATGAACGTCAGAACGTTGTTCCGGTATGATTCGGTTATTGATGTGAAGAATCTTTTCATCGAATGATCGACAGCCTTTTTCAGCGGACTATAGGATTCGGCTTCAGGCAGTCAAGCAGATTATTCGTCGCCGGAGGGACCCGGTTTCATCGCGAAGACGACCATGGAGCTGGTCATCGCGAAGCGGCCGCAGCGGACCTTGCTTTTCGCGTGGTACCAGGAGATTCGCAGCCAGGCCCGGTAATCGGCAAAGGTTCTGAACGCCTGCCGGGATTTCCTGAGCTTGGGAACGAGTCCGAATTCGACCGGGTAGAAGACCTTCACTCTTGCGAAACCGCATCGCTTCAGAAGGCCGGTAAGGTTTTCCATCGAAAAATATGAAAGATGGCCGGGCATGAAGTATTCGTACCGGTCGCCAAGGACGCGCGCCTGCCTGCCCTCCATGTTGGCGGTCTGCACGACCAGAAGGCCGCCCGGCCCGAGGAGCCTGAAACACTCCGCGACCGCGGTTGCCGGGTCGGGGAGATGCTCGATGAGCTCGATCATGGTTATGGCCGAAAAAAAACCGGCCTCGAACGGGTGGTTCTCCAGGGTCCCGATGTGGACCCTGCCCGGAAAAAGCGATAGCGCGTGTTTCCCCGAGTATTCGGACAGCTCGATTCCGTACGGGGTGAAATGCCTTGCCGCGGCTTTCATGAGTCCGCCGAACGCGGCCCCGACGTCGAGAAAGTTTCCCGGGGGCGCCCAGCGGGATATTCTCTTCATCCTCGCGCGCCAGACATGCATGGCGAACGGCTCGATGGCCCTTTCGTCCTGGTACGAGTAGTCGGCCTCTCCCGTGTAATACTCCCTGGCGTACAGCTCCTGAATCGTTTTTTCGCTGAAGATCGGGTTCATGAACATGAAGCCGCAGGCGGCGCACCGGTCGACGGTGAACGGCCTGGCATAGCGCGCGATGCGGTACCGCGGCCCGATGCCGGCGCTTCCGCAAAGGGGGCAGCTGGTGCGCGGGGCGCGGTAATCGGATGATTTCCGTTGACGGCCTTTCATGCTTATTTTTCGGCGTCGATGACCCAGTGCGACAGGACCTGGTCCAGGTTTCCCATGATGGTCCTTTCGATAAGCCCGATGCTGCAGGATTTGAAGATCGAGAACGCTTCCCTGACCTCGGACTCTGAATAAAAGGACACGATCGATCCGCTGATGTCCGACAGGTCGGTTATCCATGTGTCGTTGCCCAGGTGCCGGCCTTTTTTGAGGTACGTGTCCCTAAACGAGCGGAGAGTCGCGAACACGCGCCCTTCCGGCCTGAGTACGCGGTGGATTTCGCCGAGCATGACCGGGAGCTCATCCTTGGCCGCGTAATGGAGCGAGCCCCATGCCACGGCTATGTCTATCGACGATGATTTCATGGCGAGCGTCCGGTTGTCGCTCTGCACCAGCGGCGCCCTGAAATTTTTTTTGCACGAAACAAGCCCTCGGTGGCTGATATCGGTGCCGACAATCCGGGTTATCCCCAGGTCTTCGAAGAGCTTGAGGTGCCTGCCGCTGCCGCATCCGATATCCGCCGTGACCGGGTCTTTTATCCCGCCAGCGGCCATCCGCCTTTTCATGAGCCGCACCAGGTTCTCGTCCGGGAAGAAAAGCTCGGATTTCCCGCTGCCGTAATGGCCGTCCCAAGAAGCGTTCATTGCTTGATCCTTATGTTGAAGCTTTCAGCCGCCTTTTCGGCCCGGTCGAGCGCCTCTTCGACGGTTTTACCCGCGACCGCGACCACGCCGATCCGGTCATGGTTGTTGCGGGGCTCCTGCACGTCCGCCCCGATCTCCTTGAATATCCTCGAGAAAACCGTTCCCGGTTTTTTCGACGGGCCGTCCGGGTTGCACGAGGCGAGGGTGCCCTTGCCGTCGGTTATGTACTGAACGACTGCAGCCTTTCTTTTTTTGCGCAGTGAAGGAGGCCTGAATCCGGTGCCGGTGCACGCCTTTATCGCCTCCGCGATGAAGTTGTATCCGGTCCTGCCCGGAATCAGTACGTCGACCAGAAACTCCCCTCCGAATTCGGGCACCGCCTCGATCAGGCAGAGCTCCTTGCTCCCGGTGACGATGAATTCCATCACCAGGGGGGATGTATGGATCGCAAAGGCCGCGGCGACTTTCTGGCCTATGTGCTGTATCCTGGCCGAGAGGTCTTCGTGGACCGAAGGGGCGACATGCTTCAGGTCGACGAAGTAGGGCGGAGGAGTGGTCTTTTTATCGGTGACGTCCACCAGGTGATATTCGCCCTTGTTAACGATGCCGAGCGCGATGATTTCGTCGCCCCGTACATATTCTTCGATGATATAGGGGTTCCCGCTCCTGACGGCTTCTTTTATGTGCGCGTTTATTTCGGCCGCGGTGTTCATGAGCATCACTCCTTTTTTCGCGTGCCCGGTATTGGGTTTGAAAACAAGGGGAAGATCTGCGGCCGTGTATTTTTCCTTTCTGGAGCGGCTTCCGGAATCTATCACCCTGCTGGTGGGGATGCCGTGCTCCAGAAAGATTTTTTTCATGAGCGATTTGTCGGTGAAGGCGCCGCAAGCCTCGAAAGGCAGAAATGGTATGCCGAATTTTTCTGCAAGGAAGGCGGTCGTTTCGATCGCCGGGCCGAACGACTTTGTCATGACGCCACGGATCACTCCGTCGACGAGAAGCTCCTGGAGCTTCATGTATATCTCGTTGTGGTTCAGTATCGATTCCTGTATTTTCAGGTCGCATTTGAGAAAACCCTGCGCATTGGGATTGGTGTCCACTCCGATGACGTGGAATCCCAGCTTTTTAGCTTCCCTGATGAGCGGTATCTGGTTAAGTCCTGCTCCGACCGATACAAAGAATGGCAAACCCGCTGCATTGTCTTTTTTCCAGAATCTGCGCATAAAATGACCGTACTCCCTTATAATATGTCGACAGGATAATCCCAAACAATTAAAATGGCAAATGGAGATGAAACCCCGGGTGAGAAATAATTAAATTATTGTTTACAACGATAAATTTGCCGTATATATTTTAAAAGGCAGGGTAAATAATTCAATTGAAATAATATTTGAATATAAATTTTCGTATAATAATATCATTTCCGGGTACGCAAATGGAATGCGAACGATGTAAAAAGCACGAGGCCACAATTCATCTCACCGAAATAATAAAGGACGTGAAATCCGAACTTCACCTGTGCGAGTCCTGCGCTAAGGAAGTCGGTTTGAACGCCAAGCTGTCCAATTTCTCCCTGTCCATGCCCGAAATGCTCTCGTTCCTTGACCTTTCAGATATTGACGACTCCGCACAGGACGTCCATTGCCGTTCATGTAATTATTCCTTTCTTCAGTATGGGAAAACCGGCGCGCTTGGATGCCCCGACTGCTATGATTCGTTCCGGGAATCGCTGGAGCCGATAATAGCCGGGTACCACGGGGAGAGAAAGCACATAGGAAAATCTCCGAGGTTTTCGGCCGATTCCTTCAGGGAGACGGTGCTTGCCCGCAAGACCGGCACGGAAAGCTCGATGGATGACCTGAAAAAAGAACTGGAAACGGCCGTGAGCGAGGAAAGATACGAGGATGCCGCGGTGCTTCGGGACCGCCTGAAAGTGTTGATGAACGAGGGTGCCTGATTTTGCTGATCGATGAAGTGTCACAGAAGCCTGGTTTCTGGTCGTCTTCAGGACCGAAAAGCGATATAGTCCTCTCGTCCAGAATAAGGCTCGCCAGGAACATACACTCTCTGCCTTTCCCGGCGGTTCTGGAAGAGAACGAGTCGTACATAATCCGCCATTCGATCGAGCGTTTCGCGTCGGAGTCCCGCTATTCGGGCAATGTGAGGCTTATCGACCTCAAGCGCCTCGAAGACCATGAAAAGCGCTTCCTGCGCGAGAGGAACATCATAACCCACGAGATGGAAACTTCGCCGAAAAGCCTGGTGCTTCTCTCCAGCGGCGAGGATTTCACCATTCTCGTCAATGAACAGGACCATTACCGGATACAGGTCATCAAGCCGGGCCTTCAGATCGAGGAAGCGTACCGCCTCGCGGACACCGTCGACGACGAGCTCAACCGCTTCGTTTTTTACGCGTATTCCGAGGATTACGGGTATCTCACCGCTTCGCCCGCGAACCTGGGCACCGGCCTCCGCTGTTCGATGCTTCTTCACCTGCCCGCGCTCGCCTTCAAAAACCGCATAGGCGAGATGGTGCCGTATCTCAAGGAAAGGGGGGTCGACCTCAGGGGCACGGTCGGCGAAAACCGCAAAACGATCGGCAGCATTTTCCAGATATCCAACCGTACTTCGCTGGGCCTCAGCGAGGTGGACATCATCGAGATCATGGACAGCGCAGCGAACGTCCTTGTATCGACCGAGGACAGCCTCAGGGACGAGACGGTCCTGACGAGCCGGGTCAAGCTGGAGGACCGGGTGTTCCGCTCTCTGGGGATACTGCGGTACGCGCGCACCGTCAGTTACGGAGAGGCCATGGAGCATCTTTCGAATGTCCGTTTCGGCGTAATACTGGCGTTCATAAAAGGCTTGGAAATCCACGTCATCAATGATATGATGGTAAACATCCAGCGGTCGCACCTTCAGAACTATTTCGGGGAGACGATCGTCAGCAACGGCCAGTGCGACCGTCTGCGCGCCGAATACATATCGGCCATGCTTCGCAATATCGGAGAGCGCTAATGTTCGAATTCACCAAAAGATCCAAGAAAATCCTGGAGACGATGGCCCAGGCCGAGGGGAAAAGGCTCAACAGCGAGACCCTCGAGCCCGAGCATATCATGATCTCGCTCCTCAAGGACGAAGAGTCCGTGGCCGCCAGGATACTCAAGAACCTCGGGATCAATTTCGTGCGCGTCATCAGCGAAATGGAACAGGCCGCGCGGCAGAACGGTTCGACGATAATTCTGGGTAAGATACCCATGAGCTCCAGATACAAGGCCATAGTCGAGCTGGCCAAGGACGAGGCCCAGAAGCTCAAGAACTCATATGTCGGCACGGAACACCTGCTTCTCGCCATTTTCAGGGACGGCACCTGCTCCGGTCTCGACATTCTGCTTAAGGCGGGATACGACTATAACGTGATCAGGAACGAAATCCTGCGCGTACTCGGCGTGAAGATCGGGGCCGAAAAGCTGCAGAAGGCCAAGAACGGGGCGAAACCCCCGGCGCTCGACGAATACGCACATGACCTTACAAGGGCCGCAGAGCTGGACCTCCTTGACCCGGTGATCGGCCGCGACGACGAAATAAACCGCGTCATACGAATACTCTCAAGAAAAAGAAAGAACAACCCCATCCTGATCGGCGAGGCGGGCGTCGGCAAGACCGCCATAGTCGAGGGCCTGGCTCAGCGGATCGTTAAAAAGGAGGTCCCGGACAGCCTTGCCGATTCGAGGGTTCTTTCGCTCGACATGGCATCGATCGTGGCGGGAACCAAATACCGCGGCGAGTTCGAGGAAAGGCTCAAAAGGCTGGTCAACGAGATACGTGATTCCGACAACATAATCATTTTCATCGACGAGGTCCATACGATAATCGGCGCCGGCGCGGCCGAGGGAGCGATCGATGCGGCGAATATCCTGAAGCCGGCCCTGGCGCGCGGTGAGCTTCAGTGTATCGGTGCGACCACCTTAAACGAATACAAGCTCCATATCGAGAAGGACACGGCGCTTGCAAGGCGGTTCCAGACCGTTCTGGTCGAGGAGCCCGACGTGCAGGAAACCATCCGGATACTCAGGGGACTCAAGAACAGATACGAGAGCCATCACAAGGTCGAATTCGACGAAGAGAGCCTGGTAAAGGCCGCGATTTTCGCTGACCGTTATATCACCGACCGCTATCTGCCCGACAAGGCCATCGATCTCCTGGACGAGGCCGGCGCGATGGCCAGGCTCTACAATTTCGGCAGGCCTGCTGATATCGATGTGCTGGAAAAGGAGATCGAGAACCTCAACAAGAAGAAGAACGAACTCGTGGTTTCCCAGGAATATGAGCAGGCCGCGGCCGTACGCGACCAGATCAACGAGAAGCGCGTGATTCTGGAGCGCAAGCTGGTGAACTGGCAGGAGCGAAAAGACGAATACGCGGTGAAAATCTCGTCGGAGCAGATCGCCACGCTGATTTCCGAGAACACCGGAATCCCGGTGGAGAATATAGAAAAGGCCGAGGCCGACAGGCTCATCCGCATAGAGGAGGAGCTGCACCGGAGGATAATCGGGCAGGACGAAGCGGTTTCTTCGGTCAGCAGGGCGATACGCAGGTCGAGAACCGGGCTCAACAGGAGCGACCGGCCCAAGGGCGTGTTCGTTTTCCTCGGCCCTACCGGCGTGGGCAAGACCGAGCTTGCAAAGGCCCTGGCGTCTTTCCTGTTCAGTGACGGCAAAAACCTTGTCAGGCTCGACATGTCGGAGTACATGGAGAAGCATTCCGTGGCGCGGCTTATCGGGGCTCCGCCGGGATATATCGGCCATGAAGAGGGAGGACAGCTCACCGAGAAGGTGCGCCGGAGGCCCTATTCGGTGATTCTTTTCGACGAGATCGAGAAGGCCCATCCCGACGTTTTCAATATCCTGCTTCAAGTGTTCGAGGAGGGCGAGCTCACCGACGGTACGGGCATCACCGTCAGTTTCAGGGAGACCATCATCATACTCACGTCGAATATCGGCAACCGGGAGTACCAGAAGGGCGGGAAAATGGGTTTCTCCGAAGAAGGGCAGGGCGGACAGGAGGACAAGGTCACCGATGAACTTCACCGGATATTCAGCCCCGAATTTCTGAACCGGGTCGACGAGGTAATTTTCTTCCACAAGCTTGACAGGAAGCACATCGGCATGATCGTGGACCTCATGCTGCAGGACATCAACGTGATACTCTCCGAGAGGGGTCTTCGTCTCCATTTCACCCAGGCCGTGAAAAAACACCTGATCGAGAAAGGGTATGACGAAAAATACGGAGCCCGTAACCTCCGTCGGATTATCCAGACCGAGATCGAGGACCCGCTTGCCATGGATCTGCTGCTCGGCAAATTTTTCGGTTCGCACGATCTGAAGGTCGTGAAGAAGGGAAACGGCATCACCTTCACTGAAGCCACATCCGCTGATACCGACGAGGACGACGGCGATTATAAAGATACAAAGAAAAACAAGACGACCAACGGGGCGGGTGTTTCGTAAGGAGACCGGATTTATCGCTGCTCTGGCATTATTGCTCAGAGTAAAACCAATGATGTTACGGTTTTCGGAAAAAACGACTTGACATCCACCTTATTTTTTTAGTATTGACTTAATAAATACTTAAGGAGATAAAGTATTGATTAAGGATGACGTTCAATACCGGTTCGGGGATAAAATCAGGGCCGTACGTGAACGAAAGGGCGTCACTTTGAAACAGGTTGCCGACAAGGCCGGGGTCAGCGAGAGCCTGATATCCCAGATCGAACGCAACAGGGTGTCTCCTTCGATCGATACCCTGCTGAATATCGCTAATGTGCTCGGGATCGACCTGGATTACCTGTTCAGCGATTACCGCCAGAAAAGAAAGGTCGATCTGGTCAGGTGCGGGGAGCGGCAGCGCCTCGAAAGCGCGGGCGTTTCGTACAGCCAGCTTTCCATCATGCAGGGCGGGGGCGAAGAGCACGGGATAGAGGCCTATATCCTCGAGATTGCCTCCGGATGCTGCACCGGCCGGGGCGATTACGGCCATGTAGGCCGCGAGATGGGGTATATACTCGAGGGCGAGGGGACGCTGAATTACGGAGCGGAAAAATATGAGCTTCGCGAGGGCGACTGCATATCCTTTTCATCCGATATTCCCCATGTTTTGAACAATCCGGGTCAGGGGCCGCTCAGGGCGCTCTGGGTCATCACCCCGCCCAAAATGCTTTTTTTCAGGAGCTGACGTATGGGAAAGACGATTGCGGAAAAAATTTTTGACGAGCACAGGATCGAAGAGCTTTCGGGCGGATTTCATGTCCTGAAGATCGACGCCGTTTTCTGCCACGAGATAACCACGCCCATTGCGATCGACGATCTCGTGTCCAGGGGGAAAGACCGGGTGTTCGACCCGTCCAGGATCAAGGTCGTGATCGATCATGTCACGCCAGCCAAGGACACCAAGACCGCCCTGCAGGGGAAGATCCTCCGCGATTGGACTCGTCGGCAGGGAATAAAGGATTTCTTCGATATCGGAAGAAACGGCGTGTGCCATGCGATTTTTCCCGAGCGGGGCTTCTCGAGGCCCGGCATGACGATCATTATGGGCGATTCCCATACCTGCACCCACGGGGCGTTCGGCGCGTTTGCCGCCGGCGTGGGAACCACTGACCTCGAGGTCGGCATCCTTAAAGGGGTGTGTACTTTCAAGACCCCGGTGACCATGAAAGTGAACATTACCGGCGCTCTCAGGGAAGGAGTGTACGCAAAGGACGTCATCCTTTCGATAATCGGCAGGATCGGCGTAAACGGGGCGACCGACCGGGTCATCGAGTTCACGGGGCCGGCGGTTGAAGAGATGAGCATGGAGTCGCGCATGACGCTGTGCAACATGGCGATCGAGGCCGGCGCGACGACCGGGATCTGCTATCCCGACGTCAAAACGGTCGAATACCTGTGGGATTTCATCAGGGAAAGCTACGGGTCAAAGGGCGAGGCCCTCGCCGATTTCAGCCGCTGGATAAGCGACCGTGACTGCATCTACGACGAGGTCATCGAGCACGACGTGTCG
>JAKLIV010000116.1 GCA_022709405.1 Spirochaetota bacterium | reverse complement strand
TTCCTCTCGTCGATATTCATCATCGGGCCGATGAACCTTTTTTACTACCACACGCTTCTGTACCCGGGCAAGTCCATGCCGTACCGGACGCGGCTGCACCTCGTTCCGTTTTTCATCTGCGCCGCGGCCGAAACCGTCTTCCAGCTGCAGCCCGCGGGACTTAAACGAGCGATCGTCTCCTCCTTACTCGACGATCCTGCCGGGCATCCGCTGTTCCCGCTGATCGTTCTTGCGGCTTTGCACGCACTGGCATACATGCTCTATATCGCCAGGGTTTTCATGTTCGGGCTTGGATTCAGGAAATCGCAGAGCGAGCTTCGCTTCATTGGTTCGATAGCCCTGTGGGTCCTGCTTATAATCACGCTCCTTTTCCTGGGATTCACCCTGAAGAATCCGCTTCTTTTCATATCCGGCGGCGTGCTGAACGTCTTCATTCACGTTTACATTTATCTCGGTGTAAGGCTGTTTCCCAATTTTTTCGCTGCGCTGAAGATCGCGCTTGAAAAAAAGGGCTACGAGAAATCCATGCTCTGCAAAATCGACAAGGAGACGTTCAGGATGCGTCTCGAAGCCATCATGGAGCGCGACGAGCTCTTCCTCGACAGCGAGATCAGCCTGCCGGCAGTGGCGCAAAAGCTTTCATTGTCTTCCCATCAGCTTTCGGAGCTTTTAAACGAATACATGCATAACGGATTCAACGAATTCGTGAACCGCTACCGTATACGCGAAGCCCAGAAGATACTTCTGGACGACTGCGATGCGAACATAACGTCGGTCTGCTATCGCGTCGGATTCAATTCGAAATCGTCGTTCAACTCTGCGTTCAAGAAAATAACTGGCGCCACGCCGAGCGAATACCGACGCAGGCAAAATTCCCACTGATTTTCGTACGAATTTATAAGTCCGGTCGACAACCCGTCTTTGTCATGATAGAATCTGTCCATCGGAACTGAAGGAGACGCTACATGATCTTCAACGATATTTCTGGAATTGAATCACTCGGCGCGGAGCTGCGGCTTCCGCGGGTTTCCCAGATCGGCATAACGGTGCCCGACATCGCAAAGGGCGTACGCTACTACGGTAAAATCTTCAACGTGGGTAGATGGTACCGCTCGAAGATCGTGGGCGCCGAGTATTTCTACCGCGACAGGCCGGTCGATCTTACGCTGGAAATTGCAGTAGGCTACTCGGGCGGAAGCCAGATCGAGCTGATACGGCACCGCAGCGAGGTCGAGCACATCTACACAAGGTACGCTCCGCAGGGAGGTTTCGGCCTGCACCATCTCGGCGCTGTAGTCGGCGATCTCGACCGCAAGGTAAGCATGCTTCGCGATATGGGTATCATGCCCCTGCAGACCGGAACCATTCGTTTCGGCCGCGCCGGCGTGACCAGATTCGCGTACCTCGACACGGTTGAACGCGCCGGTTTCATATACGAGCTCATCGAAACCCGCGCCTTCGGCATAAACATGGGTATGCCCGAATGGGTCGTGAAGCTCGGATGCGTCACGGGCGACGCCGAAATCATCGCCGGGAGCTGAAGGAGGCGCATATGATGACGCTGGTTACGGGCGCAACTGGGTTTATCGGATCGGTGCTGGTGAGGGACCTTCTGGCGCGGGGCGACCGGGTCAGGGCGCTCGTTCTTCCCGGAGAGAAAACGGAACCGCTGGAAAGAAACGGCGTCGGGATCCTCCGTGGCGACCTGACCGCTCCGGAGAGCATCAGCGGCGTCTGCAAGGGAGTCGATACAGTATATCACCTTGCAGGGCGGGTGACAGACTGGGGCACGAAAGATCAGTTTTATACCGCAATATACACCGCGACTGAAAATCTCCTGAACGAGGCCGCGGGCAATGCGTCGCGTTTCGTGTACACAAGCTCCATCGCGGCCATGGGCATGGGCAGGCACCTGAAAGATATCAAGGAAACAGATGAGCCGAGAAAATCGGGCGTTCCCTACAACGATGCAAAAGCAGACGCCGAAGAGCTGGTTCGCTCGTTTCATGAAAGCGGCAGTATCGGCTGCGTGATCGTGCGCCCGGCGAACGTTACCGGCCCGGGCAGTGTCTGGGTCCGGGATATCGTGGAGCGCATGCTGAAGATGCCTGTTCCCCTGTTCGACCGCGGCAGGTACAGCACCAGCTTCGTGTATGTCGACAGCCTCGTCGACGGGATCATAAGGGCCGGGACCAGTAAAATCGCTCCAGGAAAGGCCTACCATTTCCGCGATGACTGGCATGTCAGCTGGAAACAATACATGAATGACCTCGGGGCCTTTATCGGGAAACGCCCTTTCGGGAACATCCCTTACCGGGCGGGATGGATCCTGGGATCGGTGCTGGAGCCGTTGTGCAGCCCTTTCGGGATGCGTCCGCCGGTAACGAGACTTGCGGTTTCGGTGATGGGACGGGACAACGACGTGGATACGGCGCTGGCGCGAACGGAGCTGGGATGGCGTACCCGTATCTCGTATGACGAGGCGATGCAAAAGATCGGGGACTGGGTCAAAGCGACTTACGGGCCAGTGTCATAATGGTAAAAAACACCACCGCCTGCGGAGCGCATGGCAATAAAGCAAGGAGACGCCTATGAGATTTTCAATTCTGCTTTTTTTCCTGTATAAAATACTGAGATGGGCCTCGAAACACAAGCCCGCCTACAGCAACTATATCGGTTCGATACATGAAGTGAGAATCATGATAAAAACGGCCGACGGCAAACACGGCAGGCTTTTCATTTTCGACAAGGGCGCCGTAAGCTCCCGCAGCGGCGCGAGGCAGGGGTATGACGCGGCGATAATCTGGTCGGACGCCGGAACCGGGTTCAGGGTCATGGCGTCCAGAAAAGACGAGGAGCAATTCAAGGCGGCTGCGGCAGGGCGGATGAAGCTCGACGGCATGGCTTTTTTCGCACAGTGGTTCAACGACGGGGTAAAGCTGGTCATGTAGGAATGTAAAAGATTTGCCGCATAGGCACATAGTCACACTGAATATGCGGGGCAAAGGATGAAAGATGTCTCACGCGGAGAACGCAGAGACAGGGTCATCGCGAGGGCGTAAAACGCCCGTGGCGATCCTTCGGGGATTAGGATAAGAAACTGGAAGCCGGCGGATTGCCACGCTGCTTCGCAGCTCGCAATGACTGTTTGAATAAATAATTATTAATAGAAACGTAATTACGATAAACTTTGGAGGATCATCATGGCATCGATAAACGGCGGTCACCTGGTAGGGAAATATCTCAAAGAAATCGAAAAAATCGATATCGTGTTCGGGATATCGGGGGGCCACCTCGAATCCATCCTGGACGGTTTTACCGAGTATAAAATACGGACCATAGACGTGAGGCACGAACAGGCAGCGGCAATGATGGCGCATGCTTGGTCGGTGTATACCGGCAAGCCCGGGGTCTGTTTTCTCACCGCCGGACCTGGGTTCACGAACGGGCTTACGGGGATAGCAAACGCGTACCTCGACAACGCGCCCCTGGTGGTGCTTTGCGGCAGGGCACCTATCCGCGACGACCTCAAGGGAGCGCTCCAGGAAATGAACCAGATCGAGGTCGTGCGGCCAATAACCAAATGGGCCGCGACCTGCCACGACATCAGGCGAATACCGGAATACCTTTCGATCGCGTTCCGCAACGCCACGGGAGGAAGGCCGGGGCCGGTAATGCTCGAGCTGCCGCCCGATATCCTCAATATAACCGTGGACGAATCCCTGGTCCCCATGCCCTCGCGTTCGAATCCGAAATACTCGGTGCATCCCGACGATGCAGACCTGAAGGCCGCGGCCGAGATCATCAACAATGCCCGGAAGCCCCTGTTCATCGGCGGGTCCGGTGTCGGATTCAGCAGATGCTCCGGTCAGCTCGAACAATTCATCGAAAAGTCCGGCATCCCTTTCATGCTGATGAACTACGGCCGGGGCGAGCTGCCCGACAACCATCCGCTCTCGGTCATGGACATGGGAAACCTCGGCCTGTTTTTCAGCATCGGCCAGAACGACGTGATAATCGCGGCGGGACTGCGGTTCAACTGGCTCCTCCAGTTCGGAAAGATCATCCCGCCCACGGTGAAAATCATCAGGATAGATATCGATCCGCAGGAGATAAACCGCAACGTCGAGGCCCATGTCGGTCTTGTCGGCGATACCGGTTCGGTGCTCGACCAGTTGACGCCGTTGGTGAAAAAGAACGATCATTCGGCATGGATGAACACGCTAAAATCCGCCGGGCGATCGCTGCTCGACTACGAGCTCAGGATGAGGGAGACCGCGTCCGATCCGATCCATCCGATACGCCTCGTGGCCCAGATCCAGAAGTTCGTGGGCGACGACGCGGTTTACATTGCGGACGGAGGAGACACCCAGTATTTCGGCCTCGCCGGCTTCATGTCCAGACAGAAGGCCGGCGTCGTGGCTTCGGCCGCGGGACTGCTCGGATGCCTCGGCACCGGAATCCCCTTCGGCATGGCGGCTAAGCTCGCCAGGCCCGACAAGAAGGTCGTGGTGCTGAACGGAGACGGATCGTTCGGGTTCAACGGCATGGAGTTCGACACCATGGTGCGTCACGGCATCCCGGTGGTGTGCGTGATAAACAACGACTGCGCCTGGGGTATGATCAAGCACAGCCAGGAGCTCTCGATCGGAAAGGACAGGCTCCAGTGCTCAGAGCTCGGACTGATCCATTACGAGAAAATGGTCGAGGGCCTCGGCGGGTACGGAGAGTTCGTGACAAAGGACGAGGAGATCGTTCCGGCCCTCGAACGCGCGTTCGCTTCGGGCAAGCCCGCGTGCATAAACGTGATGACCGACCCGACGGTCACGAGCCCCGCCACGCCGCTTTTTTACCAATCGCTGAAGATGTGACGGTGAGCGCGATGAAAGCGATCGTCATGAGGGCCGGTCCCGCCCGGTATGCAGTACTTCAGGCGTTGAGGCCGATAAACAGGAGTTTCTGCTACAGCGGCCCCTTTTCGTCGGTATCCCTGGAAGACATTCCTGAACCGGCGCTTCCATCACCGGAATGGGTGAAGATAAAAACAGCCATATGCGGCTTCTGCGGCAGCGACCTGAATCTCATACTGATGAAAGACTCGCCGACCGCGATGCCGTTCACGTCGTTTCCCTGCGTTCCGGGTCACGAGGTATGCGGCGAGATCGTCGAGGCCGGGAGCGCGGCGAAGGGCTGGAGCGCGGGTGACAGGGTCGCGCTGTGCCCGATGCTCGGATGCGAGGCGCGGGGAATAACACAGCCCTGTCGCAGCTGCAGGCTGGGACTGTATTCGAACTGCGAGAATTCCGCCGAGGGCGACATCGCCCCGGGGATGTTCACCGGAATCTGCAGCGACATCAACGGGGGATTCGCGCCCTATCTTGTCGCGCACAAGAGCCAGCTATTCAGAATTCCGGGGAATATGACATTCGGTTCGGCGGTGCTTACCGAACCGCTCGCGGTATCGCTCCAGGCCGTTCTCGACAGCAGGCCGGGAAACGATGAAACGATACTAATCATCGGAGGCGGGGTGATCGGCCTTTTTGTCGTCAAGGCCATACGGGGCCTCGGAATCCAGTGCAGCATTACGGTCGCCGATCCCTCTCCTCTCGCGGCTGAATACACGGTGAAGAGCGGGGCGGACAGGGTCATTTCAGGCGACCTGATCGGGGCTGCGGTTGAGATTACCGGCGGCCGCGCGTACAAACCGGTAATCGGCGAGCCGGTCGTCATGGGCGGATTCACGCGGATCTACGACACCGTGGCGTCAAGCATGACCCTGCGCACTGCGATGAGGATTCTGGCGGCAGGAGGCACCCTTTCGGTTCTTGGTATCGGAGGCAACGTGAAGCTTGATCTGACGCCGCTCTGGCTGAAGCTCCAGACGATAAAGGGCTGCTTCGGGTACGGACGGCACACTGAGAAAGGGGTGTCTCGCCCCGTTTTCGGTATGGCCCTTGACATGCTGGCGTCGGGAAAAGTCCGCGCGGAAGAAATGCTGACACACGAGTTCGCAATCGAGGATTTCCGAAAAATGATAGATGTCAACCTATCAAAATCCAGGCACCGCGCCATGAAGACGGCGATTCGATTCTGATAGGTACTGTTATCCTTACAGGTAAAAGCCTACTTGCTTCCGGAATCCCCCTGCCTGTGCATGCTCAACTGGCGGATTTTATCCATCAATCTGATTATGAGCGCTCTATCCGCATCGTTGAGCCCTTTCAATAATTCATTATCGGACATGGCAGCACCCTCCATTCCCCTGTTTAGTACCATTTTGTAAAAGCGTTTCAATTCCGGTTCATGATTTTCGGGAGCCGGTTCTTTGCCTGAAATAGTATTCAATACGCGCATCACAGGCCTCGGTATTATATAAAGTTCCCGTCGGAGACGGGATTCTTTATCGTTTTACCGGTTAACCTGCGAACCAGAGAGGGAGTTTCATTTTTATGAATGTTCGGAAATATTTCGCAAGCGAAGTCAAACGATGCTTTATTTTGTAATGAATTGCTCAGCTTATCAGGCAGAGCCCGGGTTCCTTCCTGGGGAGTCGGCGCTGAATTTGAAAAAACCGATTTCGTCTTTCAGCCTTGCGGCGTTCTCGGCGATGTTTTCGGTCGATGCGGACAGCTGTTCGCTTGCGGCCGAAGTGTTCTGCGCAGCGTCGTTGATCAGTGAAACGGACCTGACGATCTCGCTGACAGCGTTTCTCTGCTCTTCCATGGCTGTTTTGATTCCCGCGGCCCTGTCGAGAAATCGCTCCGCGTCGCTTTTAATGGTTTTATTGATTTCCATGTCGCTTCGGGTCAGTTCGCCGATTTTGTTGACCATCCCGCCGAACGATCGAAGTCCGTCGAAAATACGTTCGATGTTCGCCGTGGCCTCGTTCAATGCCTGGAAAGATTTCTCCATGCTGGCATTGGTGACGCCGACGATCTGTGAAATATTCTTGGTGTTTTCACCGGCCTGTTCGGCAAGCTTGCCTATCTCATCCGCAACGACCGCGAATCCCTTGCCGTATTCGCCCGCCCTAGCCGCCTCGATGCTCGCGTTGAGGCTGAGCAGATTGGTCCTGTCCGAAATGTCGTTGATAAGGCCGGTGTAATCGAGCATCCTGCCCGCGTCGTCGGTCGCCGTTTTCATCAGCTGCATCGTGTCGCCGATCTTTTTTTTCACGTCCTCGATGTTGATGTCGAGCCCGGTTTTGACGCTCATCGCCTTTGCCATCTCCCTGCCCTCTTCCTCTACGATTGAGTACAGCCGGTTGATGTTTTCGATAAGGGCGAGCGTCCGACCGTGCTGTTCGTCGATATTGCCGTAAATGTTCTCCGTCCCCGCCGAAATCTCTTCGAGAGTCGAGGTAATCTCCTCGACGGTCGAGGCCGTGGTCTGGCTCTGGTCCGAGAAGTTGTTGGCCGTAGAGGCCATCTCGACTGACGCCGTGCTAAGCTCCTCTGACATATGCCGTATCAGCGACAATACCGAGCGTATTTTGACAAGGAGCTTGTTCATCGAAACGCTCATCGTTCCCGCTTCATCTGTGGTTATCATGGGGACAAAATCGGTTCCAAGCTGCCCCTGCGCGATGTTTTCGAGCGATACTTCGATATTCGATACGGTTCTATTGAGAGAGCGCGCTAGAAAATACGCGGTCATCACGCATGTCGAAAACATGACCAGGACAAGGATCGTGAAGTGCGCGTACTGGTTGCCGAGCTGGAGTGTCCCCGACTTGATGAGAATGATGAACGTGATGAATATCGTCATCGGCGGTATCAGGATCGATACGAGAGCGAAAAGTATTTTCGGAAATATGTGAAAAGGCCGGTACGATTCCTTCTCTATCGCAATGCCTGCAAGCCTCCGGTCTTCAAGGATTCTGGAGAGCGAAAGCTCGGACTGAAACATGAAAAAGGCCGCGGTAATCGGTATGAGCATGAGCATGGCGATGTTCGAAACGATGAAACGAAGTTCATTCATCTCGCCGCCCACTGCCACTCCGAGAATCGCTATCCACACCCCGACAGGGTAGCGGATGAGCATGGATTTCGCCTCAAAACGCGGGTGATTCAGCAGTTTCAGCTTGCAATCGCGCAGGGTTTGCTCGTCATATTGCTTATCATCGTTCAGTATGGCGAAGACGCGGCGGAGCTTGACCCATCTCATTACCACGGCGAGAAGAAGGTTCGCCGCAGCGCCGACGGAAACTGCAGTCAGGTATACCTGGAGCGCATCGGCATAGTTTCCGCCGATCATGATGAAATATACCAGAAGCACAACCGGCATCGAGTGCGCGATTATTTCCAGCGATAGTGTCAGCTGCGAGATAGAGTACTTCGTGTCTTTCATACAATGCTCCGACGTAGAGATATATAATGATTATCTTATGGATTTATTCAGTTGCCAATGATTATTTTCTGAAAAATTTATGGCGCTGCATAGGCTCTATCGGCCCAGAAACATAGAGATCATTATTAAAGCCTTTCGGTAAACATAAAATTTATATTTTCTTTATATTTTTTTTATATTTATATGGACAATAGATAAAAAGAGGCGAACTACATGGATTTTTACATCATATTTCTGATTTTGCTGGCGCTGGTGTTCGATTTTATAAACGGATTTCATGACTCCGCCAACTCCATCGCAACGATTGTATCAACCAGGGTACTCCCTCCCCAGTACGCAGTTCTCTGGGCGGCATTCTTCAATTTCATAGCATTCCTTTTTTTCGGGCTCCACGTCGCTGGCACCATCGGCAAAGGGATCGTCGATATTTCCGTCATCGATTCGCGCATCATCCTGGCTACGTTATCAGGGGCGATCATATGGGACCTGATAACATGGTATTTCGGATTGCCGACCAGCTCCTCGCACGCGCTCATGGGAGGGCTGATCGGAGCGGCCCTCGTCAAAACCGGCTCCGGGGCGCTTGTCTGGAGCGGGATAATAAAGACAGTCGTTTTCATCTTCGTCTCTCCTCTGCTGGGCCTCGTTCTTGGCCTAATCATCGGCGTGATCGTATACAATATTTTCAGAAAATCGGCCCCGGGTCAGGTAGATCACATGTTCCGCAAAGGGCAGCTCCTTTCGGCAGCGCTATACAGCCTGGGCCACGGCGGCAATGACGCCCAAAAGACCATGGGGATCATTGCCGGGCTCCTGTTCAGCTCGGGATTTCTGACCGGGGCTTTTCACATCCCGCTGTGGGTTGTTCTCTCGTGTCATGGGGCGATCGCCCTCGGGACGATGTGCGGGGGATGGCGGATAGTCAAGACCATGGGACAGAAAATATCGAAGCTCAAGCCGGTGGACGGTTTCTGCGCAGAGACAAGCGCCGCGACAACGCTGTTCATCGCGTCGTTTTTCGGGATACCGGTGAGCACCACGCACACGATCACCGGCGCGATAATGGGAGTCGGTTCGATGCACCGCCTTACGGCAGTACGTTGGGGCATAGCCCGCCAGATCGTCTGGGCCTGGTTCCTCACAATACCGGCGGCGGCGGTCATATCCGCGGCCGTCTATTTCATGAGCGGCCTGATTTAACCGCGTCAGGCAGTGTGAGATTCATTCTTTCCCGTCCCAGCAGTAGGTGCAGATTTTGTCTTTTGGCAGCCCGATCGCCTCTATGAGATCGTCGAGCTGCTGATACTGGAGCGTGGTCAGGCCCAGGCGGGCCCTGATCTTTTCAACCATCGCGCAGTATCTTTCACCACGGCCCGAAGCGTATTCTTCGAGATGAGCCTCATCGCTGCCTTCCATCTCCTTTATTGCGGTCCGGCCCGCCAGGTCGAGCGCCGACCTCGACCTCGAGAAATTAAGGAACTTGCAGCCGTAAACCAGCGGCGGGCACGCGGGCCGCATATGGACTTCCTTCGCTCCATAATCGAAAAGCCTCTGCACCGTGTCTTTCAGCTGGGTTCCCCGGACAATCGAATCGTCGCTGAACAGTATTTTCTTCCCCTCGATCATTTCCCTGACCGGGATCAGCTTCATGCGGGCTACCAGATCGCGGATGGACTGGTCCTGCGGCATGAAGCTTCTGGGCCAGGTCGGCGTGTATTTGACGAACGGCCGCTGGTAGGGGGTTTTCGACTCGTTGGCGTATCCTATCGCGTGAGCGACACCCGAGTCGGGAATGCCCGCGACGATGTCGATCCGGGTGGAATCTTTACGAGCCAGCGCCGCGCCGCAGCGGTAGCGTACGCTCTCCACGTTGATTCCTTCGTAGCTTGAGGGCGGGTAGCCGTAGTATACCCACAGGAAGGCGCATATCTGCATCTTGATGCCGGGCTTTTGCACCGTGCGGTATCCTTCTTCGGTCAGATGCACGATTTCACCGGGGCCGAGAAATTTAACGGCTTCGTAGTTCAGGTTCGGGAAAGCGCAGGTCTCGAACGCGGCCGCATAAGAATCTTCTTTTTTACCGATGACGATAGGGGTGCGTCCGAGCCGGTCGCGGGCGGCGAAGATTCCCTTTTCGGTCAAAAGCAATATCGAACACGAGCCTTCGATTGATTCCTGCACCCGGTAGATGCCGTCCACGAAATTGGCTTCCTGATTGATGAGCGTGGCGACCAGCTCTGTCGGGTTGAGCTCCCCCCCGCTCATCTCGGAAAAATGGGTATTTCGCTTCTCGAAGGCCATCCTGGCCAGGGCGTCGAGATTCTTTATGACGCCGACAGTTACGATGGAATACAGGCCGAGATGGGAGCCTATGATCAGGGGCTGGTCCTCGTAATCGCTGATTACTCCGATACCTTTGCAGCCCCGGAATTTAGGCAGATCATCGTCGAATTTCGAGCGGAACTGCGTATTTGATATGTCGTGGATAATACGGGTGATACCGGTCTTACCCATAACCGCCATGCCGCCCCTTTTGGTGCCGAGATGAGAATGATAATCGGTCCCGAAAAAAAGGTCGTTTACGCAGTCGTTTTTAGAAACAACGCCGAAAAAACCGCCCATGATGGATACCCCTTTGTTTTTACACTTGCCTGCGGATCAATCCCATGCGCCCGGACCCTTTTCGCGGGCAGAAAATAGAATGTAGAAGATTTTCCCGGGTGATGATTTATGTCAATACATTCTCCGATAAAATATTTCTCGCCTGCGGCGGGCAATACCGTGAATTGAGGCGGATAAAGAAGCTGGAGCTTATTTGCATTCCGGTCATTTTTTTGAATGTATGATGTTGTAAATTTTCTGCATTTTATTTTCCGTATCGGTAATCACGTCCGCGCAATTTTTCAGTTCTTCGATCAGATCGTCGTTTTTGCCCTCGACGAGCTTGTATGCAAGCTCATGTTCAAGCGAGGCCCAGAAGTCCATCGCGATCGTTCTGATCTGGACTTCGACTTTGACGATTTCGGTGTGGTCGGATAAAAATACGGGGACCGTGACGATCAGGTGCAGGCTCCTGTAGCCGTTGGGTTTCGGGCTCTTTATGTAATCCCTGGTCCGTATAAGCCCGATGTCGTTCTGCGAAGTAAGCAGATTGGCGATGAGATAAATATCTTCGATGTAAGAGCAAATAACCCGTATGCCGGCGATATCATTGAGATTTTTTCTGGCGGATTCGGCGCTGACCTCGCAACCGAGCTTCTGGAGCTTTTCGAGTATGCTTTTGGGAGTTTTAATCCTGGTTTTTATGAGCTGGATGGGATTGCGGTCTTTCAGATACCTGAATTCATCGTTCAGGATTTCGAGCTTGGTCGTTATTTCCCGTGTGGCCGCAAGATACAGGTTTTCGGTCTTCATAAACGAATGAATTGATTTCAGTATCTCTTCAGGAATATGGGTCTCCGTGAGACCTTCGAAAAAATATCCGGTTTTGGGATGATCGATTTTCATTTTATTACCCCGGAAATACGCAGTATCTCTCTTTTCGATAAACAGCATATCGGTTATTTCCCGAAACGCTTTTTGCTTCACGAATGTCGTGTTGCCGACTGGACAATCATAAAGCTTAAGAGTTTAAAATCAATACTAATATAAAATTCTTGATTTGGCTGGAAATTAATAGTATTACGGCAATATAAAAACAAGGAGCAAATCATGACCGAGAAACAATCAAACAACGATTCGCAAGATCGCGAAAGAGACAATATTTTTGATATTAAAAAGATCGTAATTGTCGTGATTCTTGCCGCCGTGCTGCTGGTTATTGCAAAATACTTTCTTTAAACTAAACGCAGGGCAATGATCGTCTGCGCGCTTCAGTCGCAGTAAAAAGAAAAACTTGACAATCGGCCGGATAGGATATTCTACTCTGCAAGCATCACGTTGCGGATGGAACGAACCATGAACCTGCATATCGACGACCTTCTGGAATCAAATATAATCGAGGAGGTGAAGCATCCCGAAAAGCTATCATCGGGAAACGTGATCCGAAGAATATCCCGCGACAAGGACCAGCAGGGACGATTCACCAGGTTTGATGAAAACGGCGGACTCGTCGTCGTCAACGTCGTAGACATGTCGTCATCGTCATTTCTGACGGAAGCAGGCATCATCAGGCCTTCCAGGAAAGACAAACTGTTCTGTTACACGACATCGTTCGGTAAAAGCATGAAATCCTCTGAAGCGATGGAAATATTGACGTCGTGGCCGCTGTATAGAAAAAACGCCGGGCTCCGGATCCCGATGGAATACTTTTTCGTGTCATCTTTCACGCCCGAGCACATCCTGTATCTGAAAAAAAACGGCATGCTCGACGCGGTTTTCGTACCGATGCAGCAGAAGCTCAAAATAGGAAGATACACCGAAACTGTAAACTGGGACACTGTCCGCAAACAGAAATTCTCGGACCAGCTCGCATCCCTGAAGCCCGGAGATCACATCACCTACCTCGCATTGATACCCCAGACGTCGAGCTACAGGCCCAAGTTCTATTCAATCGGAACAAAGCCGCATGAGGAAATCCAGATGTCTCTGCGCACCGAGGCTTTCAATTTCAAGCCCACCCATGGCGGGCACATAAAGGCCGAAAAAAACGATTCAGGCGTCGTTTACTATGTGGATGCCGGTTCAAGCTTCCTGGGCAAAGGGGTGAAAACTAAGCTCGAAACCGCAGAGAACGTCGTAAAGGCGCTCAGGCGTGAATACAGGGAGTTCA
>JAKLIV010000115.1 GCA_022709405.1 Spirochaetota bacterium | reverse complement strand
AAATATTTTATCAGACAGGTCAATTGATGAGTTGCTTATCATACAGACACGGGCACATCGGAAAAGAATCCTTTTTCCTGATTTACAGCTCGATCTTGGATTTTAAAATGTATGGGACATCAGTGAAAAAAATTATAAAACGCATGTTCATAGTGCGGAGGCAGCGTATCCCAATAGCTAATATCTATATTTTCAATTACCCATTCGAATTTTGTAATAGTGATCGTTTTATCATCACTTCCAGGATTGCTGTCGTCGCAATTTAAAGCAGAAAAACCAAAAGACATAACAATGAAAATCAAATAAAAATATTTTTTCATTTTTCCTTTTTCCTGTTAAATTAAAATTTATTCTTAACGGATACTCGTCCAGCAGAATGCATTGTGATGAATTGTGCAAATCAAGATAAAATATAAAGACATTCCGTAACCATATTAAAAAACATGTTGTTACTATATTGGAGTTATATAAAATTTTTTGCAATTATTTTATATATTACTAATCAAATTTATTAAACCCTTGAAACCTGAATTATACCCTTTCCAGAAATCATTGTATCAAAACGCCCGTGATACGGACTACTATATGAATCCATTACGGCATACAAGGAGGCGCATTATGGCGACAGCACAATTGAACCCGGTACTCACCTCGATGAGCGGCAGTGTCGGCAGGCTGGTTTTCTATTCAAGGTTTGGCAAGACCATCATGCGCTCCTGGATCATGCCGCCTAACCCGCGCACGCCGGCGCAGCAGGCCAACCGCTCGCGGTTCAGGGAAGCCATGCTCTCGTGGCGGGCATTGCCGGATGAGGAGAAGGATTCATTCAATCGCAAGGGGAAAAAGCTGGGGATGACGGGCCACAATCTTTTCATCTCGCGGTACATGAAGGGAACAGCCGGGGCGGAATGCGTGCAGACTGCGACTGCTCCGGCGTACAGGGGAACGAGGTCAGCAACGCCAAACCTTGCTCTGAGCAAGCTACCGCACTCTTGCCCCTGCTTCGCCCTTCGGGAGAAGGAGGCCGGGAGGATGAGGGTATTTACGCTTCACGGCCTTTACCGCTCCGTCACCGCTCCGTCGGCGAGGGCATGCAGGGTATATGCGCGGCAAATTACGGATAATTTGCCTTCCGACGCCTGAAGGGGCGCAGCGCGCCACGCCCCTGAAGCCCCATATCGGCAATGAATTTCAAACTCTATCCGGACACTTCAGACGCAGTATGGGCCGGCATCGGCAGCCGGTCGATTTCAGGAGTCCAGGCCACGACCCTGTTCCTGCCCGCGTTTTTCCCGTGATAGAGGGCCCGGTCGGCCCGGCCGATGCACGAATCGGCGCCTTCATCCTTTTCCATGACGCTGATCCCGAAGGTCATGGTCACAGTTACCTCACCGCCGTTCCATGTCATTATATTGTTCTCTATGGCCTTGCGTATCCTTTCCGCCAGTATCATCGCCCCGTCGAGCGAACCGTGCGTGATCATGACGAGGAACTCCTCGCCGCCCCAGCGCGCGACCCTGTCCCCTTCGCGCACCGCATCAGCCATCACGCCGGAGACCTTTTTTAAAACCATGTCCCCGCACGCATGGCCGCAGGTATCGTTCACGCTCTTGAAATGATCGATGTCGGAGAGAATGAAAACCGTCTGCGATCCCGCCGTGCGCGGTTTTTTCAGCGTTATCGATATGTACTGGTCCATGCTGCGCCTGTTCCATATCCTGGTAAGCGGGTCGACCCGGGCGAGGAACGCGAGCTCCTCGTTCATGCTCCTGAGCCTGTTCTCGATATTGCCCATGGCGTTATTCATGATGTAACTCAGGACCGCCAGCACCAGGAGGGCGAGGAACATGTTGGCGTAATTCAGCAGCTGGATTATGTTTTCAGGCAGCTGATACACCGGCTCATACCGGTGCGAAAAAAAATACAGGCCGCAATATACGAGGCAGATGAACGACGCCGCCGCGATCCTGAAAGACATGCTGAAACGCGGGGGATAAAACAGCGTCGGGACGATGAACATCATGATATAATGATTGCCCGTGTCCCATCCCGTGAACATGACGAGAAGGGACTGGTATGCGAGGATATCGAGGCATACCAGGATATAGGCCGCGTACATATGCCCGCGCCTGTTCATCATATACAGGAACACGTAAAGAACGATGCTGAAAACGCTCGCTGCCGCCAGGGGATGCGACGAAAGCACGATGAATACGACCAGATCCAGAACATGAAGCGTCAGGCCCAGCAGTATTGCCTGGCCGAGAATACGGGATAGACTGTTGTCGCGCGTTATCGACAGGCTATTGGCGGTTTGTTCGCTGTTTATGGGCATTTTCTTTTTTTTCCGGAGACGGGAATGTTCCTTCGCCGCGACCCGCTGTACGGGACACGATGCGTTTTACTCGTACTGAGCCTGCCGAAGCATCCGCACCACCCGTTCACCGAGTTAGTCGAAGTGGATCAAGCCTGAATGGGTGAGTATTGACGTAAAATGCCGTAGATGCAAGGATTTTTTTAAAATTAATCGTCATGCGGCATTACGAGGCCGATATCGCATCATCATACGATGGACCGCCCTTCCTGTCGACGCCTCCGGTCGTGCATTTGATAAAAATGACTGCGCTCGGCCGTGTCCGTGCCGGATATGGTTTCGGGAACCGGGTAAGGGGATGTTTGCAATGCGGCTCCATGCCGTACTCAATTTATGAATGTGCGCCGGCAATATTGCCTGTATGCGGCGGATGCGGTCCGCAGTGATGGTTCCCGGTCGTTTTATGCGCTGACGTCGACATTCTCGCCGAGGCCTGCCTGGCTCACCTTTTCGGTGACGGTCGCCTTCAGCAGCCTGTGCTGAAGGTCCATCGCCTGGGTGGTCATGTTGATCAGCAGGTCTCCCAGCTGTTCCATGCTTTTCGTCGCGACCTGTAATGTGTTGATGTTCATTGCTGCATTCCTTTGCAGATGATCTCACTCCATTTTCGGCACATTGCCCGCAGAACTTGAGCCCACCGCCCCTTTTTTTCATAAGGGTTTCTTTTTTGTCGCGCATGTCCACCAACAGGAATGGGATGATCACCGGGTGCAGCGCCTGCTTGCTCGACGAGATCAGGAAACATTAATAAAAATTTTTCTTTCCAAAATTCCATCCCCCGGCAGTATGATACCTGCCGGCTGGCATAACATCATGACACAATACGATACATCCGAAAACACCCACATCCCCGAGCGGGTGCTCCAGGTGCTCGAATGGCCCGTGATACGGGACAAGCTGGCCGGGTTGAGCGCATCCGGCCCCGGGAAGAAATACTGCTCCGAACTGCGGCCGCTCCCGAAAGAACGGATCGAGGCGCAGCTCGATAAAATATCGGCGCTCAAGGACCTGTGGCTGCGCGGCGAGGCCCCGGATTTCAGCGGCCTCTCGGACATCACCTCCCTTGTGGTCAGGGCCGAAAAGGGCGGCGCTCTCTCGATCGAGGAGCTCGCCTGCATCAGGGATTTCGCCTCATCCGAAAGACGAATCCGCAAGTATCTCAGGGAACACCGAGCCGAGTTCCCGGCGCTCGACGGCGAGCACGACCGCTTCATGCCGCTGGATGACCTGGGCGAGCTGCTCGCATCCTCGATCACCGAGCGCAACGAGCTGAACGATTCGTACTATCCCGCACTGAAGGCTTTCAGGGAAAAGATCCGCTCGTCCAGAAAGGAGATCGAAAAAAGGCTCCACCACATGCTCTCGAACCATGAGCTCGAGGCCGCGCTGCAGGAAAAGATATTCTCGACCCGCAACGACCGCTACGTGCTCCTGGTAAAGGCCGGGATGAAAGGAAGGATCAGGGGGACCCTGCACGACATATCGGCGAGCGGCCAGACGCTGTACATCGAGCCCGATTCGATCGCGGACCTGAACGACACGGTCCTCATGCTCGAAAAGGAGCTCCAGGCCGAGATCGGTTCGATACTGCGCGATCTGACCGGTAAAGTCTCACACAACGCGGCCGCGCTCGCCTGCGACCAGGAGGCTCTTGGCTACTGCGATTTTCTGACCGCCGCGGCGCGCTTCAGCGCACTGGTCCGCGGCAACCGCCAGGTCGTGGGCGAAAGCGCCGAAATGATCCTGCATTCCGCCCGCCATCCGCTGCTGCAGATCATGGACCCGGAGCGAAACGTGGCCAACGATGTCGAGCTCGGAAAAAAATACCGCGGCCTGCTCATATCCGGGGCCAATACCGGTGGCAAGACGGTTCTGCTGAAAACCATCGGCCTGTGCGCGCTCTTCACCCTGTACGGGCTCCACGCACCCGCCGGGCCCGACTCCCGCATCGGCCGGTTCACGACCATACTTGCCGATATCGGCGACGACCAGAACCTCTCGCAGTCGCTCTCGACCTTCTCGGGACAGATCGTGGCCATCGGCGAAATGCTCGCCCGCGCCGACGAGCACAGCCTAATCATGGTCGACGAAATCATCGTGGGGACCAACCCCAGGCAGGGGGCCGCGCTCGCACAGGCGATCCTCGAAGCGCTTATCGATACGGGCTGCGCGCTCGTGGTCACGACCCATTACCCGGAGCTCAAGGAGCTCGCGGCCGCAGACCCGCGCTTCGAAAACGCCTCGGTCTCGTTCGACCTCGACACGCTGAAGCCGACATATCTACTGAAAACCGGCCTGCCCGGGGTGAGCTACGCGCTCGAGATCGCGAGCACCTACGGCCTCTCCCCCTCGATCATCAACCGGTCCAGGGGCCTCCTCGACGGCCGCGACATCAGCGTCGAGTCCCTGATCGAGAAGATCCAGGAGCACCGGAAAAAGATGGACCAGGAAAACGACGCGCTCCAGGCCCAGAAGGAGCAGATCGAGGCGTTCAGGCTCGAGCTCGCCGAGAGGGAAAACGAGCTTCGGAGAAAGACCTCCGAGCTCAAGCACAAACAGGGGATTGAATTCCTGAGGGAGCTGCAGAAGCACCGCGACCAGGTCGCCGCGCGCATACGGGAGCTCCAGCAGGCCGGGCTCAGGGAGAGCGGTAAAATCCAGGAGGAGATCATCGAGCGGGAAGCGGAGGTCTCTGAAAAGCTGTCAGGGCTCGCCGAAGAGCGCTTCAGCGGAACATACGGCGAAGCAGACCCGGGCAGACTGAAAAAGGGTGACGCAGTGTTCGTGGTCCCGCTCGAACAGGAAGGAGTAATCGACGAAATCGACCACGGTTCAGGGAAACTCACCGTGGTCCTCGGCGGGACCATACGGACACAGATAAAGATCGGCGAGATCATGGTGCCGCTGCGAAAAACCGCGGCAAAGAAGAAGGCGCGCGAGGAAAAGAGGAAAGAGCCCGTGGTGGAGAAGGCCATACCTCTCACGGTCCAGACCAGGTACAATACGATCGACCTGCGGGGCAAGAGGGTCGAGGAGGCGCTTCGCGCGCTCGATGCAGGCCTTGATTACATGTCGCGCACCGGCATTTCGAGCGCGGTCATCATCCACGGCCATGGAACCGGCGCGCTCAAGGAAGCGGTGCGAACGGCGCTCAGGACATCCCCCTACATCGCAGATTTCAGGCCGGGAGATTACGGCGAGGGCGGAGACGGCGTGTCGGTGGTCATCCTTCGCTGAAGATCGCGGCCGGCGGCGTCATTCCTTTACCGTGTAGGTCTTGATCAGGTAGTTGTATATGGTGGCCAATGCCGGATCTGACGGGCCCTCGATATCCGCATTATACAGGACATCACCCCTGTCTTTTTTAAACCAGTTGAACATCCTCTGGCCCGCATCTTTCGCGTCTTTGGAGAGGTGGCATAATCTCACGAGCTTCTTCATCTCGTCGCGCGCCATGAATATCCTGTACTTGTTTATTCCGATCATGAAATAGGAACCGTCTTTACCTTCGGTAACATCGACCGAAAATTTGTCCAGTGGCGCGGTCCTCATGGGGATTGTCGAGGGCCGGGCCGCGGCTTTTTTCGCCTTCTCTGCCGCTTTCTCTGCGGATTTTTCCAGCGCCTTCTTCTGGCGGACCAGAGCTTCTCCCTGGCTCACCAGGGCCTTGACTCCGGCCTCGTCGAGGCCCTTGCACACGACCATGAGCTGCGCGATCAACGCCTTTTTCGCATCGCTCCAGGGGGCCGATTTCCCTGCCGCGGGCTTTTTCGCCGGATTCGTCTTCTGCCGGGATTTTTTTGCAGCGCCCTTTTTTGCGGGCTTTTTAACCGGGGATCCTTTTTTCTGTGGCATCGCGCACCTCCATATGGTCAACAGAAAATACACCGAACAATAAAAATAGCAATAAAAAAATCGGGAACCGGCACGCACCTGCGAGGGTCAAATCGTCAAAAAGATTGAAAATAAGGAGTGCAAACATGAAAAAGAAATCAGTACTTGCGGTAATAGCCGCGGCAATCATAACCGGCGGCCTTGCTCTGGCCCCGGCCGCAATCAGCGCGGGGGAAAAATACGCCGAAAGGGGACGGGGATTCCACGGACAGGGCATATGCAGGCCCTTCGGGCACCTTGACCGTCTCCAGTATCGTCTCGGACTGACGGATGAGCAGGTGGAAAAAATTTTCAGGATTGACCAGGAGTACCGGGAGAAGTATTTTAAGAACAGAAAGAGTTTCGAGGCAGTTGAGAACCTGAGGCTCGAGCGTGAAAAGGCCGTCGAGGACGTGCTTACCGACAAGCAGAAAGAGCGCTACAGGGAATTCAGGGATTTCAGGAAAGACCGGTCCAGGGGCCATCACAGGTTCGACGGATACGGATGTCCATACGGCAGATAAGGCAACCCTAAAGGCAGTCACACCCCTCCCTTGAGGGGAGGGGCCGGGGGAGGGTGATTCACAAGTATTTAATAACTACAGTGTGTGTTTCACCCCCACCCCGCCTCCCCCATCAAGGGGGAGGGAATAAAAGGAGCATTTATGAAAAAATTTCTTCTCATAATTTTCGGTTCACTACTCGTCGCCTCGATGTGGGCATCGTCGGCAGATGCGAGACACGAAGAGCGCAGGTCGAGACATGGGCAAGAGGAAGAATATGCGGATGAAGGCCATGGTAACCGCGGGCATATGCGGGGGCAGATGTGTTTCGGCGATCCCGATCGCATGAAGAAAAAAGTCGGCCTCTCTGACGAGCAGATAAAAAAAATCGAGGAGATCAACCTCAAATTTCACAAGCAGCTGCTCGAGAAGCGCGAACAGATACAGCCCAGAAACCTGAAACTGAGGCGGCTCCTCCTCGAGAAAGAGATTGATTTGGACGACGTCGGCGAACTCCTCAGGGAGGTTTCCGGGCTGGAAGCGGAAATACGCCTTGACCGCATCAAGCACCGGATCGAGATCGAAAAGCTTCTCACCGAAGACCAGAAGAAAAAAATGAAGCGTGAAATGAGAAGGGACAGAAAGGACAATGACTGAAACCGAATTTGCCAGGATCGTCCATGACACCAAGGCGGTCGTCCTGTCTGCGGTCGAGAAACACCTGGCCGGCCGTTTCTACCACGCGATCGACGACGTGGTCCAGGAAACGTACCTGAGGGCATACCGGAGCCTGGCGAGCGACAAGTTCAGGGGGGATTCGGCGATTTCGACATGGCTGTACTCAATCGCGCGCAACGAGTCCCTCAGGATGAATGAAAGGCTCATCCGGGAAGAGGAAAAGTTCAGGAAATCCGTCGAATCCTTCAAAGAAGACGACGGCCGCGGGGATTTCGGAGAGGAGGACATCCAGGAATTTCTCGCATTCATAAAGCTCCTTCCGGAAAAATACCGGGACGTGCTCGACCTTGTCTCACAGGGACTTTCGGAAAAGGAAATCGCGTCCCGGCTTTCAATCAAAACAGGGACGGTGAAGTCAAGAGCGTCCCGAGGGAGGGATCTCCTGAAAAAAATGTACCAGGAGGGCGCATCATCATGAAAGAAAACAAGAACATCATGCGAAACGAGATACAAAAAAGGCTCGATGACGAAACGTGGGACTTTCGCATCGCAGGCGCGGTGATGGAAAAGCGAAAGCGCGGCAAATTCAGGCTCGCGTACGGCCTGTCTTTTTCGAGTTTGGCCGCTGCGGCCTCGCTTTTCATAATAATGTCCACGTTCATTAACGGCGGGCAGCAGTCCCTGCGGTATGACAGCTTCATATCGGAACAGGTCAGGGGAACCTACGGGACGGTATTCGCATCCTCGGCTCCGACGACCGACTACTCGCCCGATGACGATATGCTTTCTATGCAGAGCATCGACTCAACGATCGACGACGCCCTGGCCATGAGGTAGTCATTCGGGAATCCCGACGATCACCGCTGCATTGACCAGCCGCAGCGACGATGAGATGCCCAGGGCGCTCTGGTACCTTCCGAGAAGCGAGTCGCGCTCCCTTTTCTCGGCCTGAATCTGCCGAGCAGTCCTTGTCACCGCGGCCTTCATATCGCTCCCCTGCCACTTCATCCTGCTTTCCTGCACCGCGAGCTTCTCCTCGAGCTCACGGATCCTCTGGCCGAACGACTTCCTGATCTTGTCCATCTCGGGATAGATATCCAGGTCGAGGTTCATCGCCATCTCTGAAATGCGGGCCCCGGTTTTTTCACGCGCCCTGGCGGCCGCGGCCGCCAGGTGGTCGCAGGCCGAATTTTTCAGTCCGCCCATCTCGTCCAAAAAATCCGACGGCCATACATCCGCGAGATAGTCCTGCTCCAGCAGGTCCTTTTCGAGATCCTCGATTTCGGATGGTCCGAGAAGGCCCGCCGGCTCGATCAGGACCGGAACAAACTCGCTGGTTTTTGCGAGGGAATCATATGTGGCTATATAGTTGAAGACCATGCCGACAAAACGGACCCGGTGGCGCACCGCCACCATGCCGGCAAGGCCGCCGAAACTTTCCGAACGGCAGCGCTCGACGATAGAATCGACGGCCGGATGCCCGAAAGCCAGAAATTCGAGGCGTTCGTTTTCAAGCGCCTCCCGGCTGTCGAACGTCCCGAACGGGAATTCCTGGCCGGGGTCGCCGCCAGCTTTTCGCACCGGGAAGAACCCCGTCCTGCGGTCTTTTCTTCCTATAAGCGAAAACCCGTCGCGGTCGGCTTCCTGAAAGAGGCGCACGAATCTCTCGATGCGCTTGTTCGAGAACTGGCGCTCCTTGAGCGTTATGCGGTAATATTCGTCGTAGTTGAAATCCATCTGGTTGGCGACGGTAAGGTCCGAGAGCTTTTCGAAGCTTTTTCTGGCGCTTTCGATTCGCTCTTCTATCTCATCCTCGACCAAGCGCGTGCTTTTTGAACCGCTGGCCATTTCCATAAAGAGCCTGTTCAGCTTGAGCTCGTCCTCCATCTCGCCGAGCAGCACGTCGGGCGTGCCAATCGACTCCTCGAAAAGCCTGAGCTTTCTGCCAAGGACCTCGAGCACGCGCTCGGCCACGGTGTCCCTGGTCGAAAAATTGTATATGAAAACGTCCTCTTTCTGGCCAAAGCGGTGGACCCTGCCGATGCGCTGCTCGATCTTCAGCGGCGACCACGGGAGATCGTAGTTGATGAGGATGTTGCAGAACTGCATGTTCCGGCCCTCGCCCCCGGCCTCGGTCGCAATGAGGATTTCGGATTTATCCTTGAACGACTCGAGGGCCTTTTCCTTTTCCATGCGGTCCATGGAACCGTTGAATATCTCGACGGAAAAAGAAGACATGGTCTCGCATAGAAAATCCTGGGTCGTTCTGAACTGGGTGAAGATGAGAAATTTTCCATGGCCCTTCTTTTTAAGGTCTTTGATGAGCGAAAGAAGCTTTTCGGCCTTTTTGTTTTTTTCTATGCGGCCGGCAAGGGATACGAGCCTGTCCAGCGTCGCGATTTCCTCCCTGAGCTCCGAGACGGTCTTTTCGGACGTTTCGCCGATCACGCTGTCGAAGGAATCATCGTCGGCGTAATCGGCTTCATCGATGTCCAGGGTCTTCGAAATAAGGGCGGACTCGGCCCTGTCGACCATACCCTGCAGGCGCTCCCTGCGATTGGCGAGCGCGACACCCAGGGCGTGCGACGACGAGTCGAGCAGCTTCTGAAAAACCGTCATCACGAATCCCACTGCCCTGTTCTCGCACCGCATGGCCCTGTTGAATTCCTCGGCAACATAAGCCGTGGTTTCGTCGTAAAGCAGGCGCTCGTCGGGATACAGCTCGAAGCGCACGGTGCGGGCGTGCCGCAGGGTGAATCCGCCCACCTCTTTCTTTGTCCTCCTGATCACCACCTCGGATATCTTCCTGCGCAGCGCCGAAAGGTCGGAGCCCTCGTGGCAGTAGTTCATGTAGAAGGAATTGAACGGGCCCAGAAGATTTCGGTCGACCAGCGACACGAGGTAATAGAGCTCCTCGATGTTACCCCTGAACGGCGTCGCCGAAAGAAGAAGAAGGGATTTCGCCCGGCGGCATATGAGCTCGCCCGCGGCATACGCCTGGGTCGCGTGCTTCGAATCGCGCCTGAGCCGGTGGGCCTCGTCGAAGATCACGGCGTCCCACTGCGTTCTCTTGAGATCGGCCGAAAATGACCGGTTCTTGATGAAGTCCAGGGAGCAGATGACCTTGTCCACGCTCTTCCAGGGGTTTTCGCCGTCCCTTGCGGCCCGGGCCATGGTCTTCCTGTCCATGATGTCGAAATGCTCGTTGAACTTGCTTTCCATCTCGTTCTGCCACTGGAGCAGCAGCGACGCCGGACACACGATCAGAATCCTGCTGTAGCCGTAACGGTAAACCAGCTCCTTGATGACCAGGCCCGCTTCGATGGTCTTGCCGAGGCCTACCTCGTCTGCGATGAGGAAGCGCTTGTTGAGCGAATTGACGATGCGGTGGGTGCTCTCGACCTGGTGAGCGAGAATCCTTGTGCGCGAATTCGACAGGGAAAGTATCTTGTTGTTGGCGTGCGCAAGATGGAGCAGGTGCGATTCGGTCTTCAGGACATACCTGTAATCCGGGGCCTGCAGTCCCTTCTCAATCGCCTCGAGGACCGCCTCTTCGCCCGATACTGTGCTGTTGTCAGGGGAATCGCTCCGGGCCAGATATTCGCCGGAAAAAAGGTCCTCTGCTGGGTCAAGTAAGCCGGTATCCATAACGGTAATGTGTCTTTATATCCCACGAATTGAGGCTCCGGGATCATTAGGGGCGGGAATAATGGGCGCCCCGCAGCCGGACAAAGCGACATAATGACATATCAGAACATTATTTTCAAGGATTTTTTATTTAAGGCATCCCGGGGCGTCGGGAGCGAATCCATAAAATTTGCGTGACAAATAATGGCGGCTGCCGAACAATGTTATCTCTACTGAACACCTTTTCTGTTATAGCTGGTGAATGACCGCTTTATGAACCTGAAAAAACTGATCGAGCCCAAATCGATGGCAATCTACGGGATTTCCAAGAGCAATCCCGAACATCCCGCGAACATCATCTTCAACAAGAACCGGAACCATACCACCGCGCGGATTTACTGCATCAATCCCGCCGGCGGGGAATTCAGGGGAGAAAAATTATACCGCAACCTGAAGGAAATCGGCGAACATGTGGATGTCGCGGTGCTTGCGATACGCTCTGAAATAATCCCCGCGACACTCCTTGAATGCATCGAAGCCGGCGTTTCAGGGGCCATCATCATTTCCGGCGGGTTTTCCGAGGCGGGCAGGTTCGACCTCCAGGAACAAATCCGCTCAATAGCCCTCGAGCATAATTTTCCCATCATCGGGCCGAACGGCCTCGGCGTATTTTCGATGCCGTTCATCAATACATTCTTCTTTCCGGACGAACGTTTCGTCAAGCCTCTCGAAGGGAATATCGGCCTGGCGAGCCAGAGCGGGGGTATCATGGTCGACCTCATGATCCGCTTTACCCAGGAGCAGATCGGGCTTTCGCGCGCGCTCAGCATCGGCAACAAGGCGGTCATCGACGAGATCGACGCGCTGCGTTTTTTCAATAGCGACCCCAGAACCGACGTGATCGGCATCTATTTCGAGGGATTCGAGCCCATGAGGGGCCGTGAATTCATTGAAGAGCTGAAGAAGACGAAAAAGCCGGTTGTGCTCTTCAAGGCGGGAAAGACCCCTTCGAGCGCGAGGGCCATATCGTCGCATACCGCGGCCATAGCCGGCGACTATTTCATATTCAGCGAAATCATAAAGGAAACCGATGCGGTCGAGGTGACCAGCGAGCCCGACTTTTTATCCGCCTGCGAGGCGCTCTCCTATTACGGGAAAAGAAAGCTCGATTCCGTGGCCATCATCACCGCGAGCGGCGGGCACGGGGTCATCGCGTCAGACTACTTTCACCAGCTCGGTATAAACGTAGCGCAGCTTCCCAGACATGAAAGCGACGAGCTCAGGGACATGTCCTCGGTGAACATCCAGGCCATCGCCTCCTTCAGCAATCCGATCGATCTCACCGGAAGCACGACCGACGACGACTTCATCACCGCCGCGCGTTATGCGCTGCAAAGGGATTATATCGACGGGATATTCGTCCTGTTTCTCCCGTTCATTCCGAAGATATCATCCGCTTTGCCCTGGAAGCTGTCCCGGCTGCGCGCCGAGTTCGACAAGCCCATAATCGCCTATGTCCCCTACATCCCGAAATTCGGCGTGTTCATCGAAGGTTTTGAGGCCAACGGCATTCCGGTCACGCATTCAATCGACAGCGCGACCAAAATGTTCAAAGCGATAAAGAGGAACAAAGGATGAACAAGCGATGCCTTGAGATTCTCGAGAGCTCGAAAAAATACGGATGGGTGCTGGAGCCCGAATCCAAGGAAATCATGAGACTCTGCGGCCTGGCCACGACCCGGTTCGCATGGCTGCGCAGTCCAGCCGACGTCGAGCAAGCACGGGGAGATATCTCCTTCCCGGCGATTGTAAAAGTAGTGTCTCCAGAGATCATGCACAAGTCGGAGAGCGGCGGCATCGTGACCAGCATCATGAGCGACGATGAAGTCGCGAAGGCCTTCTCGGACCTTTCCGGACTCAAAGGTTTCGCAGGAATAATCGTCGAGGAAATGGCGTCAGGCGCTGAAGTGATAATCGGAGGCAAAAAGGACCCACAATTCGGAAAGGTGGTCATGATCGGCATCGGAGGCACATCTGTCGAAATTTACAGGGACGTGGCCATGAGACTCGCCCCGGTTTCGCACAGGGAAAGCATGGCCGCGATCGAGTCGCTGCGGGGAATAGAGCTCCTCAGGGGCCACCGGGGCAGACCGCGGGTCGACCTGGAAGCGCTCGCCGGTTTTTTCTCGCTTTTTTCCCGATCATTCGTCGGGCTCGGCGACGGCGTCGAATCGATAGACCTGAATCCCGTTATATGCAATGGAGACAGGATGATCATCGCCGACGCCCGCATCATTCTTTAACCGCTCCGGCGCCCGGCCAGGTCTGCGCTGGCCGTCCGGTTATTCATAAAAAGATATCCCCGGGAGAATAGTCCTTCAGATTGCTCTTTATGCCGTAGTTGATTTTCTTCACTATCCTTTTCACCTCATATCTTGAAAGCTCGAATTCGTCGGCGATTCGTGACGCGGTCTT
>JAKLIV010000114.1 GCA_022709405.1 Spirochaetota bacterium | reverse complement strand
GATGGAGGCGGTGAATGATTCCCATGGGGATTTCATCGGATCAACCGTGACGCTTGAATTCAACGACTTTAACCAGGAGGGCCATGTCGCCAACGGGACCCTCATGCTCGACCTTGACACGATCCTCCGGGGGACCGAAACAGGAACTCTCACAATTACCGGCGCGCATAACGCCACGGTCGAGTTCCATATCACGATCGGTCCCAGGCCCGACGGCCACTCGTCCGAACTGGGTGGAAACTACATCATATCTACCGGTGGTCCGTCAGAAACGATCGATTGGCGCGCTCCGGATATAGCCATCGTGCTCTACGCACCCGAAAACGTCATAGCGACCGACGGGACCCATTTCGGCTTTGTGAGAATAAGCTGGGACGCTTCATCCCGCGCGGTCGCTTACAATGTCTACCGTTCTGAATACATGTACGGCGATTACGCTCTCATCGCAGAAAACGTCGCCATCACCACTTACGACGATTACAGCGTGGCGATCGATCCTGACGCGAGATATTTTTACAAGGTTTCCGCTTGTTACGGCGATATTAAAAGCGAGCTGAGCACTCCCAATCTTGGCTACCCGGGTATGGTTCCCGACGAGTTTCTTCCTCCTTCGGGCGTCACGGCAACCGACGGCGACTATACCTCATATATAGACATATCATGGCAGCCGTCGGTCGGGGGAGAGTACTACCGCGTGTTCCGTTCTCTCTCAGCAGATGGAACATACTCTGCCATCGGGACAGATACAACTGCGATGTCTTACCGTGACAGTTCACTGACTCCTAATATCCAATATTACTATAAGATAAAAGCATATAACGATACGGCATCCGTTGAAAGCGAGCTAAGCGGGTATGACTCCGGATACGCCGGGTCCCTGACTGGACTTCCTGATATTCCGGCGAATGTCTCGGCTACCGACAAATCCGCCAACGACAAGGAAAAGGTTGTCGTTACCTGGAGCACTGTGAGCACAGCGTCTTCTTACAAGGTTTACCGTGCGGAAAACGAAAACGGAAACTACGTGCTTATTTCCACAAATCTTTTCACGACAAGCTTTGAAGACACGGGCATGTATCTCGATACGGTCTACTACTACCGGGTCAAGGCGGTCAATTCAGCCGGCGAAAGCGATTTCAGCACGGCTGACCAGGGAAGCAGGCAGATCACGATCGACGAGTTTTATTTCGACATCTTCAGGCCCGCGTCGAAATACGCAAAAAACAGGATATACGAGCGCTTCCCTGAACCCACGGTTGGTAACGAAGCGACATTTTACGGCGACTGCGGGGGCACCATGCATTTTAAAGTTATTCTCTATAGCTGGAGCATCTGGAATGGAGCGCGCGGCAAGACGACAATTACCTACACAAACCTCGCCGACGGAGACCTGAACAAGGCGACCACGAGCGCAGACGAGGGCGGCATTATCCTGAACGGCACAATAACCGGCCTGGTATGGGACGGCAGCGGAAGAGGAGAACAGACCGGCACGCTCGAGGTGGCCGGATCGCATACCGGCACCTGCGACTATCACCTGATCATTGAAAATAAAATAACAAGCGGCGGATACACCACCGTCACTTTCAACGGAGAGACCAAGGACATAACATATACCAACACCGATGATGAATAATATTATCCTGCAGGGGAGAGAAAAGCCTCTCCCCTGCATGCTTTCGATTATCGACCCAAAAAAAGGTTTGACCTCGCCCGACTCCTCCGGCACTATTCAATTCCCGCCTGAACCCGGTTCGAAAACAGGAGACCCATATGAAAATGACTCGCGCAGGAAGCTCGATCTTTTACTTCGGATTCTGGATCGTCGTGTGCGGCGTATCCCTGATGTTCTTTCCCGGCCTGTGCCTGGGCATCGCCGGAATGGGCCTGAATGACGTCACTGTGCCCCGGCTTTTCGGCATGGTGCTGCTTTTTCTCGCCCTGTATTATTTCCTTGCGGGGCGCCATCCCGAATTCTGGCCCTTTTACCGGATCACGGTTTTCACTCGATTGTCGGCGTTCATCATCGTCACGGTTTTTGTTCTGTTTGGAATCGTCAAACCGATCGTCATCGGTTTCGTCACCATCGATGCGCTCGGCGCTCTGTGGACGGCCCTGTCTCTGAGAATCGACAACAAGAACGGCCGTCTTGTGCCGTACATCCCAGCAAAAGGTAACAATGAAAGATTATAAAATACTCTTCAAGCCGATAAAAATTGCGTCAATGACAGTAAAAAACCGGGTGGTCATGGCTCCCATGGCTACCGACTTCGCGGATGGAGAAGGCCCGGTTTCAGACAAAATCAGGAATTATTATGAGGCGCGGGCGAGGGGAGGAGTCGGGCTGATCACGGTTGAAGTCTGCTCCATTGACCGGCTGTATCCCTACATTCCCCGTACCCTGGGCCTGTGGGACGACTCCCTGATCGACGGGCTGAAATCGCTGACCGATGCCGCCCACCGCCACGGTGCGAAAATCATCCCGCAGATCGCGCACCCCGGCCCGGAGTCTCTGAGCCCCATATTCACCGGCGAAGAAGCGCTCGGGCCGTCAGCCGGCATCCGCAACGGCATCACCCGCATGAAATGCCGCGAGCTCTCGCGCAGCGAGATAAGGGATATCATCGACCGGTTTGGGCGCGCCGCGCTCAGGGCCAAACAGGCCGGTTTCGACGGCGTCGAGTTCCACGCCGCGCATGGCTACATGCTTGCCGGATCGTTTCTTTCTGCGCTGAAAAACAGGCGCACCGACGAGTACGGCGGCTCCCTCGAAAGACGTCTGCGCTTCACGATCGAATCCATCGAGAGCATAAAAAAATACGCAGGCGACGACTTCCCCGTTGTGATCAGGATCTCGGCCGACGAGCTCGTTCCCGGGGGCAGGAGCATCGGCGAAACGCAGTATATCGTTCCCATCCTCGAGTCGGCCGGGGTCGACGGATTTCATGTTTCCGCGGGAGTGTATCCATCGACATCATGGAGGGTCATACCGCCTGCGGGAACCCCGTTCGGAATAAACGCCCCGCTTTCAAAAATGGTCAGGGACGCGACCGGAAAGCCGGTCATCGTCGTCGGCCGCATAACTTCTCCCGGCCTTGCAGAAAGCATACTTGAGCGCGGCGAGGCCGACATGGTGGCTCTCGGAAGGGCGCTCATCGCGGATCCTGAATTCGTGAATAAAGCATTCGAAGGCAGGGCGGACGACATTGCGCCCTGTATCGGATGCGGCCTCGGCTGCGTGACCAACAGGGAAAAGGGCGGCGACATGACCTGCGTGATCAATCCGCTGGTCGGTCATGAAGGCGAGCCCGTGCCGGCTCCAGGAAGAAAGAAGAAGGTCATGGTCATCGGCGGGGGTCCCGCGGGGCTCGCAGCTTCGAGGGCCGCAGCCTCCAGAGGCCACGACGTCATACTCTATGAAATGCAGGACAGGCCCGGCGGTCAGCTCAATCTCGCCTGCATCGCTCACTCAAAAAGGGAAATCACCGGGTTGATCAGGCACCTTACCGACCAGTCGATCAAGGCCGGGGTTACGATCAAGACCGGGATCGAGGCTACAGAGGAATTGATCGCCCGGGAAAAGCCGGACGTCGCAGTAATCGCCACAGGCGCGCGCACCTGCACGCCGTTGATCTGCGGCTGTGGGGAATCGGGCATAATCTGCTCACGGGAATTTCTTGCCGGCGGAGCCGACATCGATACCGGCAGGGTACTCATCATCGGCGGCGGCATGGTCGGATGCGAAGTCGCCGAAATACTCGCATCTACCGGGGACAACATATCCGAAGGGCGCACATCAGTGACCATAGTCGAAATGAACGATATTCTCGGCGCCGACATGTACAGCGAGGCCCGCTACTTTCTGATGAAAGAGCTTCGTGAAAAGGGAGTCGAAATGATCACTGGAGCCGTCGTATCAAGAATCTTTACAGACGGAGCGGAAATCCTTCTTAACGGCGAAACGCGAGAGTTTCACGGCTATGATCATGTCATCAACGCCATGGGAGCCGAATCCGTGAACGGTCTCGCCCCTTTCGCCGAAAAATATGCCGGTGAAACATATGTCATCGGGGATGCGCAGCAGCCGCGGCAGGCGCTGCAGGCGATTTCCGAAGGTTATGAAGTTGGAAATAAAATATGATACAGCGAGGAATGTAATGCCGAAATTTTTATCCGATGAATGGTTCGCCACAATCGAAAAGCTCACAAAAGAAGCAGGCGAGCTCAATATACCAAAAGCCATGAAGGAAGTGGTCGTTAATCTGTATATCGAAACCGGAGAAGGAGAAAAGGCCATGTGCATCAACGGCGGCCTTATTGCGCGGGAACATGCCAAAAACCCCGATGTTAACATGTGGATGCCATCAGAATACGCCATGGGACTTCTTGTGAAGGGGGACTGGTCTGTGGGAATGAAAGGCTATGTTGCCCGAAAAATCAGGCTTAACGGGAACATGCGCAAGCTGATCCCTCTTCAGCTTTACAAGCCAAGCAGGGAGCTTGATGAATTGCGCAAGAAAATCGAAGCGGCAACCGAAGCATAGATTGCCGCGAAACCCTTTTCCCGGAATAAACAACAGAAGTGACCCGGATTTAATTATAGACCGTATAACGGCATAATGCTATATTATAATGTCTTTTGTTTAATAAATCTCCAATATGGCATTTATCTGCAATAATCCCCCCATTCCTATTCATATTAGCATATTGTACCGATAATTATTGAAATCGTAATGTGGGTGAAATCTTCGCCATATGCGCTTTCCGATAGATAACGTTATACAAGAAAATTACACAAAAATTTCACTTTTCGACACACGATAAGTATTAATTGGCAGCATCGGATATAAGCAAACATTTTGAAGGAGTGATATTGACGGAATTTCAGTTCAGAAGTATAATGAATGAAATTTTGATGCAGTATGCTCAATCAATTAATTTAAGTGGAGATTCTATATGAAAAAAATCAAACTTTTCCTACTTATTGCGTCGCTATCACTGGCAGCGCAATATTGCGACAGCGGCTCATCGTCGGCCAGCGGCGCGGGCGGCCCTGAGGTTACTCCTGATACGATTGTTGAAGATACTGCAACCCTGCCGGCTGCGGAATCATCCGACGTATATACCGCCGTAACAACCGAGGCGGCGAAAGACGAGAGCGCGGTAACGGGCAATGAAGACGCTGAAGATGAAGTTGCCGAACAACCCGGCGAGGACACTTCAGAAAAACTCGGTGATGTAGTCGCCGAGGAAGAAGGTGATGTTGCGGCAGAGGAAGCCCAGGAAGAAACGGCCGCGGAAACCACGGTAACCGCAGACGAAGCCAAGGAATCCGCCACACAAGTAGCTGAAGAAATTGCAGAAGAAGTGGCCAAGGAAGTCGCAAAAGACGTGGCCAAAGATGTAGCGGAAAAAACTGAAAAAGACGAAGTCGAAAAAGCGGCCAAATCGGTTGCAAGCGAAGTAGCAAGCGAAGTGGCGAAAGAGGTGGCGAACGAAATCTCGGCCGTGGTTGCCGATCAGGAAAACAAAGAGGAAGTCGTCAATCAGATAGCTGAAGAGGTTGCCAAGGAAATTGAGGAAGAGATTGTAAAACAAGTGGAGACCGAGCTTGCAAAAGAAATCGAGGAAACGGCAAAAGAAGAAACCAAGGAAGTAGCTCAGGAAACCAAAGAAGAAGCTAAAGAAGAGACTCAGGCGACAGAAGAAAAAGAAAAGACAATCGAGGAATCTGTTAAGGAAGCCACTGAAGATATAGCGAAAAAAGTCGCTGAAGATGTCGCCGCTAAAGTAGCCGAAAAAATCGGTCAGGATGTAACTGCCGAAGACGAAGAAGACGCCGAAGAAGAAACGGACAAGGAAGCTGCGGAAATTACGGCGGGCATGACCGTGGAACTCGATGCAACTGCAGGAAGATGGTACAAGGTTGAGCAGAAAGACCTGGATTCGGGTAAATCGGGCAGATACAAGAAAAACATGGACAGCATAAACGATTTCCGCAAGAAGATAAAGGATCTGACGGCCAATCTTGAAAAAGCCCAAAAAGATTATAAGGAAGCAGAAGAAAAGTACAACGAATCCGTTAGAAACAGCAAGGGCAAAGGTAAAGGCGGGAACAACGAGACTGTCAGCGATAAAGAAAGAAACAACGCGAAATCGAAAGTCGACGGCATCAATGCCCAGATAAAGGAATTTCTCGACAAGATCGATAAAGCCCGCGATGAAATCGGTTATGGCAGCAAGGAATCGGGAATATATACCTACTGGGCGAATGAAAACCTGAGGCTGACGGTAAAAAACGTCACCGAACCCGGATGGTATACTTTACGGATAGTCGCCAAAAACTACAAGGGAAATCTTCCAGCGTGGTACAAACAGTTCAATGTGACGGTACAGAATGAAACCGAAGACATCGAAGTCGGCGGTATTTCAATACATGCGTCGGACAGCAAGTATTTCAGGGGCGCGCTCGATGTTTTTCTCGATGAAGGAGACACTGACCTGAACCTTCTCTGGACCAACGACGCATATATTGAGAATTCCTATGACGCCAACATCAATATCAAGAGGGTGACGCTGAAATGGGCGCAGAAATCCAACAAAAAGATGAGAAGGCTCGTACGCAACGCCCATGAATACACTACAGTTGACGGAAGGTTCTTCTGGGACAACAATTCCGCCTGGACCTTCTGGCAGGATCAGACCCTGGGATTCAGCTTCCCCAAACTCGAAGCGGGCAAGTATGAAATAACCATCATGGGCAAAAATTATGGAGATCTCCCGCTCCCGGCAGACTATGAATACTTCACCATAGCAGTCGATGCGGACGGAACGAGCGCCCAGGCCCAGGTTCCGGCCGCGATGAAGGGATGGAGAAAGGGAACGGTTGTGCTCGATATTACCGGAGGGACCGACATCATGCTGACATGGCTGAACGATTCCTGGAAAGAAAACGAGTACGACACAAACTTCCAGTTCAAAAAACTCATGCTGAAGCGCGTTGACGAATCCGACCGCTCCGCCCTTGCCGCTTACCTGCTCGGCACAAAGAGCGGCAACAGGGTTCTCATGTCGGGCGTCCTCCTCGCTCTGATCGGTCTCATTGCGATGATCTCGCTGTGGAACAGGGGAAGGGCGAAAAAGCAGGCATGAACCGATTCTGATTAATTCGAAGGGGCTGTCCCAAAAGGGCAGCCCCTTTTTTATCCCCTCGCTTTTTCATGATTCATGTTCAGTCTGATATTGAACTTTTCATACAGGTGATTGACCATGTCCTCGATCGTCTGCCCTGCCGATACCTGGCCGTCCCGTAATATGCTTTCCTGCTTCTGCATGACAAGGTTCATGATTTCAGCCGCAACCTCGTCATCCATGTTTTGAACGACAGTGCCGATCTTCTTCATGTCGAGATTCACGGTCACCCCCTCCTTGCCGGGATTGTAGCCGAGGCCGACCAGGAGCATGAGTATGGCTGCATGAAAATACCGCTGGCTCGCCATTTTCTCTTTTTCGAGATTGTTTATCTGGTCGACGAGAATCTTTTCGGACATCTTGATCCTCTGGACGAGCGCCTGCACCAGCGACCTTGCGAACTGCGCGTTGTTGGCTATCAACGCATCCATGTTCTCCCTGTCAGCCACAGCGACGATCGAATCAGTCATGCACACGGCCGTTGCCGCGCGCGGGGCGCCGGACACGATGGACATCTCGCCGAAAATGTTTCCAGCGTCGATGATGTCCATGGTGATGATGCCTCCGGTTGCGGTATTTTTATAAAATATCACTTTACCCTTTTTAAGCAGATAGAAATCGTCCCCGGCTTCGCCTTCCTTGAAAATCGTGGTCCCTGCCGGCAGTATTTTCTCCTCCTGCATCGTCGATATCGGCCTCATGAAGAGCCTTCTCGTGGTATCGGATCCCGGCAGTCTCAGGAAAAAATACAGCCCCCTCGTAAACCTGAAGAAAAGGTATTTGATCATGAAACGATAAAACGAAATTGAAAATCCCTCGAGCTTCACAATCGAGCCGGTTGCCTGCTGCTTGCTCGTATGGTTTTCCCATATAACCGCCGCCGGGATTATCTCCGAGCTGAAATTCGGACATTCGAATTTGACCTTGATTCTGCTGCCCAGCCCGAGTTTATCCGAAGACCTGAGAAAACAGTTTGCAGGAGATATGGCATAGGTGACCAGCATCTCCTGGAATTCGTCATCCAGGTAAAGTTCAACATCGGATATGATCGGAATCCTGATCATGCTCTTCTGGAAGAAGTTCGGGTTTATGGCCCCGACAAGGATTATGATGATGCTGACCGAAATGGGGAATATTCCGAGCAGGATAATCTGGTCCTCAATCTTCAGGGCTATATCCATCATGTTCATGACCTCGGACCTGCTTGAAAGGCAGACAATAGCGAGAACCATGAGACCGATCACCAGAAAAAACCTGATAAATCCCGGCCGCCACAGGAACAGGTGCACCTGCTGGGAACTCGGCGTGCCCATTGACTGCAGGATCCACCTTTCGTATCTTGGCTGCTGGTCCATCGAAAGCCAGTCCTCAAAGCGCATGTTCATCTCTTTCAGAACGCTGAATGGCTGCATCGTCTGAGACCGCGAAAGCATGAATTCAAGAATCACGACCATGATGATGAGAACGGGCGCTGCCAGATATGATTTATTCCCGCCCGCGATCAGAAACGAATCAAAAGTTCCGTGGAGGAGAAAAGACAGGATGAATGCCTTGACTGCGTACCCGTGCCGGAAAGCCCTGGATTCGCTCATTTTCCTCATTCCCAGATAATAGCCTATCATCCCGCATGTCGTCATATGAAGGGGGACCGAAAATATTATCCTGATAATAATGACGGAAAATCCGAACTGGCCCGCATAGAACAGGTTCTCGACAAGGGAAAAGCCGATTCCAAACAGCATTGCCGAAAGCGCACCCTCCATCACGCTGAATTTCGGGTAATGCTTCAGAATGAACATGATGATCAGAAATGCGCCGGCTTTTTCAATGAAGGCGGCCTTAAAAAAGCCGGTTAAAACGGGGCTCCTGAAGGTGATATTATCAAATAAGTAAGCGGACATGAGAACAAGAAAAAGGGCATATGCGATGCCGCAGAGCAATCCCTGAATGTGTTTGCTGTATACTGGTTTATAGGTGAAATAGCGGTAATAAATCAGGTAAAATGCGGGGATGGGTATAAGGGCTGAAATGAGGTTTTCCCACGGCATAGGCTCTCCCTGCTGCATTGATTATCGTATTTGCATATGATCCATCATCACTGTCCGGTCATTCATTCTTCTATCAGATTTTTCACGGAGCTTATCTGCATGACCATCGCAATTTTGTCAGGTATATTGATGAGCTTTATTTTTTTTCCCCGGCTTTTCAAGAGCTTCGAAATGGTAAGCAAAACACCAAGGCCCGACGAATCGAGATATTCGACTTTTGAAAAATCTATCGATATGTTCTTGTCGGATGTCGCGGCGATATCAAGAAGTTTCTCCTTGAGCAGCTTCATGGTCGTCATTTCGATGTTGCCATCGATGCTGACGATGGTGATGTCATCTTTCTCCCTGGTGGTCACATTCATTGAATCCTCCGGTAAATGCCGCAATTATTGCTGTTAATGATAAATGTCATGTACTATAATCATGATAGAACCAAAGCTGAATAAGTATTATATACCTGATAACTGGTGTCTACAATATTAAAAATACCGCGAAAAATTATTTCTGCAAGCACTGTTTCCTGACCGATCATTTTATGATCAATGACGCGCTATTTGCTTGACAGTCGGTTTTACACAGGTCTAGAATTAATATCGAGGCTGCATATGGGATGCCTTTTCTGCGACATCATTCAGGGCAAAGCACAAGCGACAGTCGTCTACGAAAACGACAGGGTTCTTGCGTTCGAGGACACTGCCCCGAAAGCCCCTGTGCACGTTCTCGTAATCCATAAAACCCACCTCAAATGCATTGAAGAGCTGACCGCAGAAAACAGCTCAATCATGGCCGACATATTTCTGGGCGTCAGGGAAGTCGCCAGAATCAAGGGAATCGACGCGAACGGCTACCGCGTCATCATAAACAACGGCCCTTCAGGCGGCCAGATCATATGGCACCTGCATGTCCATGTTCTCGGGGGACGCGAACGCATGGGCAGGATGGTATCCGATTCATGACAAGATCAAAGTGCGGATGAGCAGCGGCGGAGACCTGGCGCTATGAATATCGAAAAATGCATCGTTGCCGAAAATTCCGGATTCAGGATACATTTAATCAAGGGATATATCAGCAACATATACCTCGTCGAATACCCTTCTTCACTCCTGCTGCTCGACAGCGGCTCGATAAGCGACATACACGAAATACGCCGATACTGCGAAAACATCTGTGCGCGTCCGATGTCCGACATCACTCTCTGTGTAGTTTCACACATGCATCCGGACCATGCCGGAGGCGCAGCCAGGATCAGAGAAAAGTTCGGGATACCCGTTGCCGCATTTTATACGATCGATAACTGGTATTCGGGAATTACCGGCTTAATCCAGCACTCCCTCGACTGCATGATGGAACTGTTTGTCGGTAAAAGCATCGGCAAGAAACTAAAGTCCGTTTATTTCGGCAGGAAGCTCAGGCCGGATTATCCCATATTCACAGACGGGCCGCTGCCTCTTTTCAGCGACTGGGAGGTTGTTCATATTCCGGGCCACACCCTGCACGATATCGCGCTTTTCAATAAAAAGGAGAAGATACTCCATGCCGGAGACGCGGTTCTTTCGGTCAACGGAAGGTTCAGGATGCCCTTGCCGGTGTATTTCAAACGCGCCATGCGCGCTTCATATGAAAAGCTTTCAGGCCTTGAGGTCAGCATCGTTCTCCCGGGCCACGGGGATGTCATCAGGGCGGATGATCATCACGGACTTTTTACCCATATGTCCGGTCTCATCGACGAACCGAAAAGCCTGATGAGTACGGCAGTCCACAGGATATCCCTCTTTACCCCTGCCGTATGGAAAGGATCGCTGAAAAATATCCTTAGCAGAATCTCCTGCTCCTGCTTTTCATCGACATTTAAAATCTGAGAGAAGGCGGTTTATATGAAGCACATTGATAACCGGATTGTCGACAAACTCATCGCTTTCCAGAAAAACGAGATAACCGAGCACGCTATTTATTTGAAACTCGCAGCAAAAATCAAGGACAGCCACAACAGCTCGGTTCTCAAGTCGATCGGCGACGATGAATTGCGGCATTATCTGCTCTTTAAAAAATACACGGGAAGGGATGTCGGCCCCAGGAGATGGAGGGTCTTCAAGTTTTTCTGGATATCGCGCATCTTCGGCCTCACGTTCGGAATAAAGCTTATGGAAAAAGGGGAGGACTCCGCGCAGGAAAACTATGCAGCACTTACATCTGTCGTTGATGAACTCTCCGATATAATTAAAGAGGAGCAGGACCATGAACAGAAGCTGATCGGCCTCATCCGGGAAGAACGGCTCAAATACATCGGTTCCATCGTGCTCGGGCTCAATGACGCGCTTGTCGAGCTTACCGGAACCCTGGCCGGTCTTTCCTTCGCCCTTCGTGACACCAGGATTATCGCGCTCGCCGGACTGATAACCGGAATAGCCGCTTCACTTTCCATGGCTGCATCGGAATATCTATCGACCAAGACTGAAGAAGAAGGCGAAAACGCCCTGAAATCGTCAATATATACCGGAATAGCCTATATCATCACCGTGGCGGTCCTGATCGCGCCGTATCTCCTGTTTGACAACTATCTTGTGTGCCTCGCAATTACCCTCTCGGCCGCTGTCCTGATCATCGGCCTGTTCAATTATTATATATCAGTCGCGAGGGACCTTTCCTTTAAAAAACGATTTCTCGAAATGACAGCCATCAGCATGGGGGTCGCTGCAATATCTTTCGGTATAGGATACGCAGTCAGGTTAGTTCTCGGGGTGGACATTTAGGCCATATCAAATTTATATTGCCATAATTCAATAAAAATGCACATTTACCGGAATTAATCCTTTTCATAACAAAGGGAATACGATGAAAAATCCGCTTCTTGCCGTTTACAGGCCCTTTTTCATGATCTTTCTCGGACTGAATACGTTTGTTCTCGCAATCATGATAATAGCGATTTCAGTCGTTGACTCAAAAGGCGACATCGTCCATTATATAGGCAAATTCTGGTCACGGATGAACCTGTTTCTTTCAGGCGCCCGCATTAAGGTGCACGGTCTGGACAATGTCAAAAAAGGCCAGTCTTATGTGGTCATGTCAAACCACCAGAGCCACTACGATGTCTGGGCCATGATTGGATACATCCCCCTCCAGCTCAGGTGGGTGATTAAAAGGGAACTGAGAAAGATACCGGCATTCGGCATCGGGTGTGAACGCATGGGGCATATCTACATCGACCGGAGCGATTCCAGCAAATCCCGCGAAGAACTCCAGGTGATCAGAGACAAGTTCAAGGCGGGCTCGTCGGTCGTCTTTTTCCCCGAGGGGTCGCGCAGCGACGACGGCAAGCTCAAGCCATTCAAGAAGGGCGGATTCGTCATGGCGCTGCAGGGCGAGGTCCCCATCCTGCCGGTAACGGTGCAGGGCAGCAGGTTCGTGCTCGCGAAAGGAAGCAAGAAGTTCTATCCGGGAACGATCGACATATATATCCATCCGCCGGTCGAAACGGATGGATACTCTTACGAGACCAAGGAAAAGCTCATGGATGAAGTCAGAATATCCATCCAGTCAAAAATTTCCTGAATTCGCCGGCTTATCTATACAGTTCCTCGATCTGATCCTTGAAAGTATTCATGATAACCTTGCGCTTGACCTTCAGCGTCGGAGTCATCTCGCCGTACTGCTCCATGAGCTTCCGGTTTAAAACATGGTATTTCTTGATTCTCTCGTATTCCTCGAGTTCAAGGTTCGCGGCCTGTATATCCCTGTCGATGAGATCAATGAGTTTCTGATTTTTCAGGAAATCGTCGCCGACCTTGATACAGACGGGAACGGCTCCCTCCTGTGAATATTCGAGAGCGGATTTGTCATAGGAAATGCCGTTCACGTCACAGTACTTGATCAGCGCATCCAGATTGGGAACCACAATGGCTGAAACGAATTTTCGGTCATCGGCTATGGGCACCACCAGCTCGATATACTGGCTCAGAGAGAAAAGGCTCTCGATCCTTGCCGAGGGGATGTTCTTCCCCGTGTCGAGGACCATGATTCCCTTTTTCCGGTCTACGATCTTGATATAACCGTCAGCCACCTCCTCGACGATGTCCCCGGTCTTGAAAAAACCGTCCTCGGTGAATGCCTGGGCAGTGTCCTCGGGCTTGTTCCAGTAGCCGACAAAAACATTGTCTCCCCGGACCTGCCATTCGCCGTCCTCGGCGATACGTCCGATGACGCCCGTTGAAACCGGACCGACCGAACCCGGAAGGATTTTGCCCGGCCTGTTCAGGTTGATGGTGTTCCATGTTTCGGTGAGACCGTATCCTTCAAGTATAG
>JAKLIV010000113.1 GCA_022709405.1 Spirochaetota bacterium | reverse complement strand
CATGCTCAACATGGGCCTGCCGATCGACTTCGCCGACATTATGACCGACTGGGTCGACATCGACGACTCCCGCCTGCCCTACGGCGCCGAATCGTCGGATTACTACCAGACCCGTATCCCCCCTTACTCCGCCAAAAACGCCGAGATGGACAGCATCACCGAGCTGTTAATGGTCAAGGACATCACTCCCGAAATATACTACGGGCTCGGCGGCGGCAACTACGGCCTCGAGGAAAACCTGGTGCCCGACAACAGGGGAACATCCACCCTCGACCTCGAAAGGCTGGTCGAGCTTGCAGGCGGAGGGGCCACCGCCGGAGAAAAATCCGAGGCGCCGGAAGATGAATCTGTCGCGGATATCGGCCCTGAAAAAAGCCGTGCGCTGTACGATTATCTGCGGGTATACGGGAAACGCGACGAATACAACAACGAATGGAACAAAATTAATATTAATACCGCGCCGTTCAGGGTGTTATCAGCGTTGACAGATAATATGACCGATGATATTGTGTCAGACATTATCAGCAGGAGGCGCATCGAGCCCTTTAAAACCGTCGACGACATCGGCGATGTCATAGACGACGAGACCGTGCGCAAGAACCTGCTCACGGTAAAATCGAATATTTTCAAGCTTACGGTTGCGGCCGCCGTCGACAACACGACAGTCACCGTAACAGCCTTTTACAACAGGCAGACGAAAAAAATACTGTACTGGTGCGAATACTGAAACTGGGGGATCATCTTGTTCGAGAACCTTGCAGCGATCGATATCGGGACTACCTCGATTAAAGCGCTTTCGATCAAAACCGGATTCAAGGATTTTCAGATACGGTCTTTCCTCACCGAAAACATCGATCCGGAGAAAGAGAACCGCGCCGAAGCCGTAAAAGAGGCGCTTCTGCACGTCCTTGAGGACGAATCCATCAAGGGCTGCAGGATCATCACGACTGTTCCGATGGACAGGGCGATCGTCCGCAACCTCACCTTCCCCTTCAACGACATGAAGAAAATCGCCGACGTCGTCCCGTTCGAAGCCGAAGAAAACATCCCCTTCCCGCTGTCAGAGCTCGTCGTCGATTTTCAGCCGATGCAAAGCGCCGAAGAATCCGGCAGGATATTGCTCGCCGCGGTCAGGAAGGAGAACCTCGGCGAGATCCTCGCTCCGTTCAGTGAAAACGGCGTTACCCCGTTCAGGGCTGGCCTCGAATCGAACGCGCTTTTCGAATGCTACCGGTATTTCACCACGGTCGAAGACGAAAACATACTTCAGCTCCATATCGGCCACACGAAAACGATCATGAACATCGTTTCCGGGCAGAAGCTCCTCTATTCACGCTCCATTCCGGCAGGAATCGGGCTTGTACTCGAAACAGTCTCTGACTGCATGAAAATGGGGCGCGGTGAGGCCGAAAAATTGCTGCTCGCGCTTTCCCTCGACCTGGTTTCTCTCGACAACAACCTCCAGAGGGATACATACAAGACCCTGGGAATCCCCAGGCCCAAACTCAAGGAAATCTTCACTTCGGCCGTCGAGATGACCGGCGGGCTCATCGAGCAGATGAACCTCACCGTCAAGGCCTTCGAGGCGGAGTTCGGGGAGACCGTTTTCAGCAGGATTCTGGTCTCCGGCGGAGGCGCCTGCATGTCCGGGATAGGATCGCTTATTTCACGCGAGCTCGGCCTGCCCGTGGTTTCCCATCCTTTTTTCGAAAATTTCAGGAACGACAACCTCGATCTGGTTTTTCAGCCCGCACTCGGTTCGGTGCTGGCATACCTCAACCGCAAGAGCGATTATGTCGATTTTCTCAAGGACGAATTCACGCCCGAAGAGACCTTCTCCGCCAGGAGGATGTATTTTCTCGCCGCCGGTTTCGGCATCCTGTCCGTCGTCATGCTTGCCATAAACCTGATTTCGTCAGCAGTCATGTCGTCATCGATGAACTCCCAGTACGACGAAATCCTGAATCAGCACTTCAAGCGCTACTTCAGGACGGCGCCCAAGACCGACAACCAGATCGCGGAGGCCATGAAAATACTCAACAAGGAGAAAAAGGAGCTCAAGAGCATTGAAGTCTTTTTCACCAAAGACGAATCGGTCATGGACATCCTGAACGACATGCTCTCACATTTTCCGCCGAACACCAACTTCACCCTGAAGAACCTGGTCATCAACGAGAGAATCATCAGGATCGACGGTTCGGTTTCTTCGAGCCAGGCGATCGAGGATTTCAAGGAAAAGATCAAGCAGACTGAAAAATACGAATCAGTCACGATGAACATCAAAAGCTCGAGAAAAGACGAGATTTCATTTTCCATGACCATAAAAATGAAACTGCCGCCGGCGAACGGGTGAACATAAATGATAACTCTCAATGAACGCGAAAAAATACTCGTCAAGGTGCTCTCAGCCGTCGTCGCCGTCGCATCCGTTTACTATCTCATCATTGTCCCGGTGATGAAGTTCAGATCGAGCACCGCAGACGGCTCAAGAAGCGGTCGTGAAAAGATCGACAAGCTGGCCCAGATATACCAGGAATACAAACAGGTCAAAGACAGGAAATACGGCTACGAAAAAACCCTCAGGCAGACCCGGGGAGTGACGAGCCTGGTCGAGGAATACGCCAAAAACGCAGGCATTCTCGACAACAAGGTCTACACCCGGGACACGCCGGGCACACGCCAGGACCAGTACAAAAAAATAACCACCGACGTCAAGTTCGAAGGGGTCAGTATCGTCCCCGTTCTTGAATTCATCTACAATATGGAAAATTCCGGGGTGCTGGTCAAAATCAGTTATCTCAGAATCAACCAGGCTTTCAAGGGGCGCGACACCTATGATGTCACCCTCAAATTCGACAGCGTATCCAAGGAATAAATGGCGGTCAGGATGGACATCGCGCAAATCAAATCGGCCATAACGGCTTTTTTCCGACGGGCAATCAGGATGGCAAGATCGCTCGCATCCCTGCCGTATTTCAAGACATACCTCGCGCTCTCCCTGGTGCTGACGGCCCTTTTCATCGTTCTGACCTTCCCCTACGGTGAGCTGATAACAAGCAGATTGAAAAAAATGGAAGGCAACGCATTCACTTCGATAGACATCGGCTACCTTGACGTCGGCCTTATCGGGGACACGACCGCAGAAGGAATTTCGCTCGTACCGCCCTGGGGAAGCGAGCTTAGCATACAGAGCCTGATCCTGGACGGGAATATAAATCCGTATTCCCTGTTGATCAGCAAGGATTATCACGGAAGCGTCCGATTGAAAAATTTATCGTATACATCTGAAAGGATAGGATTTGATTCGAATATCAACTGCAATTACGAATTGAAATTCAAGTCGGAGGGCGGCTCGATCGAATCCGGAAGCATAAAGACCTTTTTCGAAAACACGACCTTGAAACTAAACGACGTCGAGATACCTTCGGCCGAAGGCATGAAAATCTCCCTGCCCCTCATGAGATTTTCATCGATAGTCCTCAACTCTTCCCTGAAAAACGACACGCTGAACATCCAGCAGATGAAGATGTCAGGTCCCGACCTCAAATGCTCCCTCAGCGGAACCGTCACCTTCGCGAAAATGATGGCAAATTCCAGGCTGAATCTTTCCCTGACCATCGAGGACGATTCCCCGGCGATTGAAAAATACAAGGATTTGCTGGGTTCATTCACCAATGCTGACGGAGATATCGTGCTGAATTTTACCGGATCCATCAGCAGGCCTGGAATCGGGAAAAAAGGCCCTGAGTCCGAACCCGGGCCGGAAAACGAAAGCAGGCCCAGGCGCCGGACCAGGCCCAGGCCCGGGCAGGAGGGAGGCGCCGAAAGCGTGGATTCGCTCATACCCGGGATGGGGACGGATGAAGATTGAGCTCGCGAGCCATTCCGGTTTCTGCATGGGAGTCAGGAATGCGGTGCAGAAAATCGTCAATATCATCAACACCAGCGGCGAGACGATCCATGTTTATGGTCCGCTGATACACAATCCTCAGACCATTGACATCCTTTCCCGCAGGGGATTGAAGACCATACACTCCCTTGACGGAATTTCCGGCGGGAATATCGCCATTCGCACTCACGGGATTCCGTTCCATGAATACAGGAAAATCAGGAAAGAAGCCGCGCGCGTCATCAACCTCACCTGTCCCCGAGTGGCGAAGGTCCAGGCCATCATAAAAAAATTCGCCTCAAGGGGGTATTTCACGGTCATTACCGGAGACGACCACCACGCCGAAGTCATCGGCCTCAAGAGCTACGCCTCCGCCGGCGTGAGCGTGATCTCGTCGCCGGCCGAAGCCGGGGCCCTGAACCTCCCGGACAAGACCCTCCTCGTATCGCAGACGACACTCGAGCGCGAGACCTTCGAGCAGATCGCAGCGGTCCTCAAAAATAAGCTTCCGGCCATCGAGATCGTCAACACCATTTGCGACTCGACCAGGTACCGCCAGTCCGACGTGATCGAGGGGATAAAAAAAGGCGCTGATACCATGGTCGTCGTCGGGGGAAAAAACTCGGCCAACACCAGAAGGCTCGCCCGGATAGGAGAAGATGCGGGGATCAGGACTATCTACGTGGAGACAGCCGACGAGCTGGATGAAAACGATTTCAGAGACTCCGACTATGTGCTGGTCACGGCGGGAGCATCAACGCCGGGCTGGGTCATCAACAATGCGATGGAACGTCTTTACGCATTCAAGTTCAGGAAAAGCAACTTCCTCCTGAATATTCTCAAAAGAATCCTCGAATTCTCCGTCAGGTCGCACCTGGTTTCATCGCTCGCGGCGTTTTTCATGACGCTGATTGTCCAGTCCGCCGCAGGCATACAGCGGGACCTGAAGCTCGCCCTGATATCCCTTCTCTACATTTTTTCCATGTATTCGATCAACAACTATTTCGACCGCGCATTTCTCAAGGAAAGCAATTCGTATAAATACGCGATTTACGGGCGGTTCGGGAGCCTGTATTTCGGACTCTCACTGGCATGCATCGCCCTGTCTGGATGGCTTACTTACGGATACGGGATCGCCGCGTCCACCATCCTCGGATTGTCCTATTTTCTTGGCCTTGTCTATTCCACCGGACCGGTCAGGGCGCTTGTCCAGAAAGCCGGACTGATCATGAAAAAGGCCTATAATACCAAGATCATTGCCACCATCGGATGGCTCGTGCCGCTTCTGCTGCTCCCATACATCATCTACTCACCTCCGGTCCTGCCGATGATTTCGGTGGGTACGGCGATTTTCACGATAATCCTTTTCAGGCAGACACTCATGGATGTCATCGCCATTCAGGGCGACGTCATTTTCGGGAGGGACACTATTCCGGTGCTCTTCGGCATCGAGCGTACATTCATCATGCTTTCGGCACTCGCATCTGCGGCATCGCTCCTCATGTGCATCGCCGCGTCGTGGTCCGGCCGCTGGCAGTCTCTTTTTCTCGTGCTCAACATCGCCTACTACATCGCCCTGTTCAGGCACATCAGCAGGCTGCGTTACCTGATCGCGCTCAAATACGAAGTCATCGTGGATTTCAATTATTTTCTGCTGATCATTTTTTATTGTTTACTCTTCTTTCCGGTTAATTTCTAATTCGCCCTGCAGGACGCTCAACACTATGGAAATCAAGGCTTCAACTGAAATCTACTGCATCTTCGGCAACCCGGTGAGACACTCTCTGTCCCCGGTCATCCATAATACCGCTTTCGGGGCCCTCGGCATGGACGCGCTGTACTGCGCTTTCGAGCCGGAATCAATAGAAAATGCGGTCATGGCAATGAGGCATCTGGGAATCCGGGGCGCAAGCGTAACGATACCGTTCAAAGTGTCCGTCATCCCCTGCCTGGACGGCATAGATCCCCTCGCCCGGTCAATCGGCGCGGTGAACACCCTCCTCAACGATAACGGGACCATCACCGGATATAACACCGACGGGCTGGGAGCCGTATCGCCGCTCGAAAAAAGGATCGGGCCGCTTTCCGGGAAAAAAGCCCTCGTTGTCGGAAACGGCGGTTCGGCCCGCGCGATAGCATTCGCCCTCCTTTCCCGGGGCGCGCGCGTCGTCATAGCCGGCAGGAACCCGTCCAGAGCAGCTTCGCTCGCCGCAGACCTCGGCCGCAGCGCCCGTTCATCCGCCATCGATTCCCTCGATCCGGGGTTCATGAGTGAAATTGATATTGTAATAAATACGACCCCGGTGGGAATGACGCCCGACACGGAATCGACCCCTATCGAGGAAAAGCTCCTGTTGCCGCATCACACCGTGTTCGATATCGTCTACTCCCCGGCCAGGACACGCCTGCTCGCCCTGGCCGAAGCAAAAGGATGTGTTGTCGTCAGGGGCGTCGAGATGCTGGTAAGCCAGGCGCTCGCCCAGTTTAAAATATGGACCGGAAAAGACGCTCCCGAACGTCAAATTTACGATTCGGTCGACAGACATCTGAAAAAATAATACCCGGCACACGCCGTTTTTCAACCCATGGTCAAGAAACTGGACATACTCGAAAAATACATCAACAACGAGGCGGGGGCCTCTTACCGAAACTATGACCCTGCAGGGATGGCCGCTCTCGCCGGTCTCGGAGGCAACCCGCATATCGGCCTGAAGTGCGTCCATATCGCCGGCACGAACGGCAAGGGCTCGGTTGCCTATATGCTCAATGCCATCTTTTCGGCCTCGGGCCTCAGGTGCGGCCTGTATGTCTCTCCCCATCTCCTGGAGATCAACGAACGCATCGGCATCAGCGGTTCCCTGATTTCGGACCGTGAGCTCGTGGATTACGCCCGGCGGATGGATCGCCTCATCTCCGGTTCCGGCCTCGCACCGACTTTTTTCGACATTCTCACCGCAATCGCGCTGACGTTTTTCAGGGACAACGGCTGCGACATTTCAGTCATAGAAACCGGTCTCGGCGGAAGGCGGGATTCGACCAGCCTTGTCGTCCCCGAATGTTCGGTCATAACAGAAATATCCCTCGACCATGCCCATATCCTCGGTGACACGGTGGAAAAAATCGCGGCCGAAAAAGCAGGCATCATCAAAGAGGGCGTACCGGTGGTAACTGCCGCTTCGGCCCTGCCCGCACTCGAGGTTATTCGCAGAGAAGCGGCCGAAAAAAATGCGCCGTTCTATGCCGTTGACGAGCATATAACAATCACCGATGTCGTAAAAACCGACGCGGGAAGGGTCTTTACCCTTGCAATGCCCGGCGGCGTCATGATCCGGGACATATTCATTCCCCTGCACGGAGAGCACCAGGTCAGAAACGCAGCTGCGGCGGCCGCCGCCGGGCTCATCGCAGGCGGAGGATTCCGGTCAGTAACCCCGCAGACGATCCGGGCCGCACTCTCCTCGGTAATAGTGCCGGGAAGGATGGAAATACTGTCCCGGGAACCGCTGATAATGTTCGATCCCGCGCACAATGCCGGCGCGATCGATTCGCTGATCCGTACGATCCACGAGGAATATCCGGGATCGTCGCCGGTTTTCATCATATCGCTCATGGCTGACAAGGACTACGAGGCGATCATTGATCGCTTCAGGTCAAATGGCATCCGCCTTTTCTATTTCAATCTGGACGACTCCCGCGCCAGATGCGTTTCGGACGGCGGACCCCCGTTCGCGGGAGTATCCGGTTCGCCTCAGGAGATATCCGCTGCCCTCATGCGCGAGGAGCCTGGCGGATCGCCGATCGTTTTCTGCGGGACATTCCGCATTTATGCAGCGGCGCGCGAGTGCGCTGAAATTCTTTCGCGCAGGACCGGGCGATCAGCGCCGGACAGCCCCAGGATGACGAAAAACGAAAATCCTTGACAAAGCCGGGTTTTCAAGCCATAGTCATTCAAAAATGACCGAAAATAGAAACAACATCAAGACCCTTGAGGCCATGCATGATATCATAAGAGATTTTCACGAAGGGGTCACGAACAGGCGGCAGGCCGAGCAGGAATACCTTAAAATGCTGGCACTGGTGCGGGACATGACCGTGAAACCCGGTCATACCGCTGAGCCCGGTTCTCTCAGATCACTGCTCGCTTTTCACAATGTAAACAACTTCTCCAAGGCGACGGTGCTGTATCAAATGACAGCCCATGGACCGGAGGCGGTCAAAGCGTGCGGTGATCCGGCGATCATCTCCCTTATGCCGGGATTTTTAACTCAAACCTCCGGACAGGAGGCCGAAAAATCCCGAAGGGTGATCAGCCAGACCGAATCCATTACATACAACCTGGCGGTTCGGTCGCTGGCCGCCGGTAAAAACGAAATGATCCTCGCCTCGGTTTCATCCTCGCCATACTACAGCGATGCGAAGTTCGATTTCCTTGCAGAAATCCTCATAGGGCTCTACACGATCCTGAGCGCGGAAGAAGACCCCCTGTGCATCGATCTTCAGCACGAAACATCAGCGAATATCATCAAATACTTCAAGGAGCATCGCAGGTCCGGCTTTACCGACGGCATTGTATATTTTTTTCCCAGGATAAACTCGACTTTCGGGCATCTCGGCATCAGGAAAGTCAAGAACGTCTCGTGGTTCATCCTCGAGACCCTCAGGCACAGATATCCATCAGCCGATCTTATCGTGTCTCTCAATTTTAAAACCTATGTCTGCGTGCTGGATTTTTCCGAAAACAACCCCGGGGGTAAAGGGCTAAAAATCGATTTCGTATATGACGGCATAACGCTCCCCTACAAGACGAAAAAAATCCCGATAGAAGAGAACATGCTCGTATACCAGTTCATGGATCTCGTGTATTCCTTCGAAAACGATATGGAAAGCGTCAACGACAATGCGGGAGCGGTCTGATCGCCGGGGTCAGGCCCAGACCTGTTCGATTATTCCCTGCAGATTTTTTTCAGGCGCTGTCGTGTCGGTGTAATCAGACAGCGTTATCGGTTCGAGAAACCTCACCATCTGGTCCCCGGTTGAAATGTTTTTCAGACCGTCGCCGGATCTGTCGCCCTTTCCGGTTTCAGAAAATTCCATGGGAACGATCATGATGTCGACGGTGTGATTGTACATCACGTCCCTGATGACCGCCGTGAATTCCGCCGCTGACATGACGAAATTCCTGCCGGGCGAGGAACCGGAACAGACCATAACCGGAACGCCGTGCTCGAGCAGGGTCGCCATGTAATGGTGGAGCGTCTGCTTGTATATCTGATTGAAAAACCTGTTTTCATCCACGATGAACCCGCCGGCCTTTTTCACCAGGTAACGGTCCCTGACGTTTCTCACTGTGTTTTCCGGGACGTAAAAACGGGGAAAAGGCAGGCCCGATTTTGATATCGCGAGTATTGACGGGATGAAATCAAAGCTCGATTTGAACCTCGGAAGATATATGATGTTCGAAGACCTGTGCAGAGTTTGTATTTTGACGGTATCTCCGGCAACGGAGAGGTGAACTTTGCCCTTCACAAGCGGATGGAATGAAAAATGCATTTTCTGGCTGTTGACGTAAAACCACCTGAAAACCGAATTATAATTATCGATGATGTCGTCCAGATAAATACGTGAAAGCTTCATAAGCGCGGCCGACGCGCCTCCCGCCGACATGTCCTTTATCACCGTATGCTCCCTCGAAGTGAACCTGTATCCGGCGGCTTCTGCTGCAGAAACAAGATCATGCATCATTTCGGCTGATCGGATTTCAGGGCCCGCTTCCCGGAAGGAACTGTCGATTCGAGCCTCGATCTTGGCCCTGAAAACCGCCCCCCTGACCGTCTCGAGTCCCTTCTTCCTCGACGAGACGTGAATCTTGGTATTGCGGTAGAGCTCCTCGAATTTTTGGGGATTCTTTATCGTTTCGATCAGGAGAGTCGGATTCTTCTTGTTGAGAAGGACCTCGTAGAGAGAGCGGTATACGGGTATCGGTATGTTGTGCCGCACCGCCAGATCGATAAGGGGCTCGATCGCGTATGCTCCCTCGGCGAGATAATGCAATCCTTTGCTCAGGCGGTGTATCACGAGATCGGGTTTGAATTTCAGTATAATTTTATCGGCCAGGCTGAGGCCCGGCTCCCTGGTGAGTATCTGGCGCGCTATGTCTTTGCCGAAACGCCTGTTCCTGCTATGCTCGCTGAGAGCTGTCGCGACCAGATCGCCGAGGCCCGAAATGTCCAGTATCGTCTCCGGTTTCGACTTGAAAACCGCGCCGAGCCGCAGCATTTCCTTGAGCGCTTCGGACATCAGGGCGCCGGCGAGGTTGTCACCGCAGCCTGGAAGCACGCTTATCATTCCGGCGGCTATCGCGGCCGGGTTTTTCAGCGTACCGCCTATTTCAACGCCGATGATATCGTCGAGTTCCCTGCACTGGATGTAATCGCACGAGAGCAGCTCCGCGACGGTTCGCCTGGCCGAATGGTCTGCTCCCGCCACATTGAGACAGGTGTGATATCTTCGGGAAACCTCCTCCGCATGGCTGGGTCCCGATACAGCAATCACCCTGTTCTTGTGTGAAGGAAGGGCCCTGGCTATGGTCTGCGATATGGTCAGCACCTGGTTGTCGATCTTGCAGAAGCCTTTGGAAAGAAAACCGATGATTGCGTCAGGACGGAGATAGCGCGCCATCTTCTGGCAGGTTTCGTACACGGCCTTTGACGGCGTAGAAACGATTATGACCTCAGCGCCCCTGACCGCGTCCCTGATGTTGGTGGTCGCCCTTATCGACGGAGCAAGCGGGACACCGGGAAGGTACTCGGCGTTCTCATGTGACCTGTTGATTGATGATGCGACCGACCTCTCGTAGGCCCACATTACCGTGTCGGCTCCGGGATTGTTTTCAGCGATGACCTGCGCAATCGACGTCCCCCAGGCGCCGGAACCGACAACTGAGACTGTTTTGATGGCTGACGAGTATTTCATTGGCTGCAGTCTGCCTTTGCCGAAAAACGCCCGCGCGGGGATAAGCGACGGGCGCAATCCACGGGCCTACATGTATTCCAGGTAATCCTTCAGCTTGCGGGCCCTGGTCGGATGACGGAGCCTTCTGAGCGCCTTGGCCTCGATCTGGCGTATCCTTTCCCGGGTCACCTTGAACACGTAACCGACTTCCTCGAGGGTATGCGAGTACCCGTCGTCGAGGCCGAAACGCATCCTTATGACCTTCTGCTCCCTGGCCGGAAGCGTGCTCAGGACGGTGTTTATCTGCTCATGGAGCAGCCTGTATGCGGCGGTGTTGGCGGGTGAATCCACGTCCTTGTCTTCGATAAAATCGCCGAGGAGAGAATCCTCCTCTTCTCCGACGGGAGTTTCAAGAGAGATCGGTTCGCGGGCCACGTTTTTGACGGCCTTGACTTTGGCCATGGGCCAGCCGAGCCTGTCCGCCAGTTCGTCCGGCGACGGTTCGCGGCCGAATTCCTGCTGAAAAAGCCTGGTTTCGCGCATGACCTTGTTTATCTGTTCGATCATGTGCACCGGGACCCTGATCGTCCTCGCCTGGTCCGATATCGCCCGCGTAATGGCCTGGCGTATCCACCAGGTCGCGTAAGTCGAGAATTTATAGCCCTTGCGGTACTCGAATTTGTCGACCGCCTTGATCAGGCCGATGTTGCCCTCCTGGATCAGGTCGAAGAAATGCATGCCGCGGTTTGCGTACTTTTTGGCTATGGACACCACGAGCCTGAGGTTCGCGTTGATCAGCTCCTTTTTGGCTATGGATATCTTTCGCTGGCCCATGGAGATCTGCTTTCCCCACTCGAGAATATCTTCGGCGGTCGAGCCCGCCTCCTGCTCTATGCGCCTGATCTTCCTTTCGTTGTTTCGTATGTCCTTGACGATGGTTATGAGAATCTCCCGGTCCTTGAGCTTGAGCTCCTTTACTATCTTCGAGATATCGTCGCCTTTTTCGACTTTCCGGGCGTAATGCTTCAGGTCCTTGATGTCCTTGTTGTACTGGCGCTCGATGGTGGTGAAAAACTCCTTGGTTTCATTGATCCTGTTCACCATGGATTGAATCTTGTGTGAAAGCTTGTTTATTTCGTTCTCGTTGATCCCCATTTCCGCGACCGAATCCCTGATCTTCTGGAACGATTCGTCTATCTTTTCCTTGAGCTCAAGGGCCTTCTTCGATTCCTGGTCGAGCTTTTTAAGCTTGTTGGTGTTCTGGATCGTTTTTTTGTCTTCCTCGATGATGACGCTCATCTTTTCAGTGTATCTCTTTTCGAGATCCGAGAGATCGACCGAAGAAAAATAGTAAAGCCTGTTTATCCTCATGACATCGGTGAGCTTGATCTTGCCGCTTTTCACTTTGGAATGGTTTTTTATGAGGTCGTTGACGAGCAGCGTGGAATTCATGACCGCCTTTTCTATGAGGATTTCACCCTCTTCGATCCGCTTGGCCAGATCCACTTCCTGGTCGCCCGAGAGGAGGGACACCTTGCCGATTTCCTTGAGGTAAAGGCGGATCGGATCGTCCACATGGGAGGACCCTTCGGCGGAGGAAGACGTCTTCTTGACCGATGGGCTTTTTTTCTTCTTGTCAGCGGGTACGGCGGCTTTCCGGGTCGATTCTTCGACCACCTCTATCCCCAACTGGTTCAGGAGGATGAATATATCATCGATTTTTTCCGAATTCAGGAGCTTGTCCGGGAGGATATCGTTTATCTCGTCGTAGGTTATCTCGTTATTCTGCTTTCCAAGGTCAATAAGCTTTTTAACCTCCGGGATATTCTCAAGCATTAATTCGTTTTTGCTCATATAATTAAGGACTCCTCTATTTATTGTATATATAATTCGAAAGTTTCTCTTTTTCCCTTCTTAATACTTCAAGCTCGGTCAGATATTCCTGACGGTCTTTCCCGGGGTTTTCCTTGATCATGCCGGCATATTTGTCGATCTTGTTATTAATATCGTATAGTTTGAGGTTAATATATAACTCCTGGTAGACAGATTCCGGATTTTCGTAAGAAATTTCGACCTGCGCCAGCCGGTTTAAAAAGTCCAATTCTACGCCTTCCTGAAAAAAGTCAAACATTTTATCCAGCGTAATGTTTTCCTCTTTACGGTAGAGGTCAAATATCGCGCCGAGAAGCGGCCCGAACGCAATGTCCTCTATATGGTATCCAGAAAAATCTATGGCCGCTTTTTCGATAAGGAAGGGATAGGCCAGGAGAAGACGCGAGATGTCCCGGTAACTTCTGGACAGGAAATCCCCTGATTGGCGTTCTTTGACCTCCCTGCTTTTCGTCCTGTCGATCGGCAGATTGGCCATATACCTGTTGAAATCCGATTTGACCGAGCTTTCGTCGAGTTTGAGCATGGTGCTCACTTTTTTCAGATAGGAACTCCTTTCGGTCTCGTATTTCAGGCTTTTTATGATCGGGAATATCCCGAGAAGCACCTGGACGGGCGGCCTCCCTTCTGACTCCGCAACGATTCGGTTTATGCGAAAATCGGCCGGGGCCAGTGACGAGTCGACGACCGCCATGAACGGACGCACGCCTTTTTCGGATATATAGTCGAATGGATCGCCGCTGGGAAGCACAGCAACCTTGGTGATAATGCTGAAATTATCGGCGATCTCGATCGAACGCATCGCAGCCTTGAGTCCGGCCGAATCGGCGTCGAAAAGCAGTATAATTTCACTGCAATATCTTGAAAGTATCTGGAAATGGTTTTCGGTAAGCGCGGTCCCGAGCGGAGCGACCACGTTCG
>JAKLIV010000112.1 GCA_022709405.1 Spirochaetota bacterium | reverse complement strand
ACCGGTGGAGGCAAAAACGCCAAAACGAGGGATGAAAGCGTCGGATGCGAAGCCTGCCATGGCCCGGGCAGCGATTATCACGAGACCAGCGTGCATGTCGATTACATCGACAGGGAGAGCGCCTACATGAAAGCGATCAAAAAAGGGATGTATCCGATACTGGGAATCGTCGACAGCCACCTGAAAAAAAGGGAGAAACTGTGCTTGTCATGCCACAGCGAATCGCGGCCCTGCTACCCTGCGGACAGCGCCGAAAGAATACGGCAGAAGATCACGATACAGGTAATAGATAAAATGGTCAAGGGGGATGTCGATCTCAGACACCCGCTCCGCAGGTAGTGAAATCGGCCCTGGAGACGTCGCGGCGCAGCCACTTGAGTCCCCTGACCCTGGAGAGGGACTTGTTGATCAGCGACAGGACCCCCTCGATCCGGTCGAGATTTTCGCTTCTGAGGATATTCTCTCCCCTGAAAAGCTCGCCCTCGTTGATATAGTAAATCCTCTTCAGCGGCTCCTGAGCATAATGGGAGGAAGACTTGTAATCGACCGAATAATTGAGCCCGTCAAGCAGTGGCATGATGTCTTTCTTGAACATGATATCGACCAGAAACCCGTAAAGCTCGTCCGGGCTCAGAATGAACCGGGTCAGCCTGTTGAGACCGCGCAGGACCTCGTGAATATACAGCCCGGACGACATGTCCCTGTACGCGATCACGGGAGTCGAGCGCATTTCGACCCGGATGGAATGGTGTCTCAGGAATTCATTCAGCTCGCACGCGTCTATCCCGAGGTTGACCAGAACGAACTGGAGATTAGGCTTCTGCATCAGCTCGATCATCGTTTCGGCCCTGTCCGCGTAAAGGACCCGGTAGCCGAACCGGCTTACGATGTTCCGTATGGCCCGACGGTGAACCTCATCATCGTCGAGCACCACGATGTTTCCAGACATGCCCATGTGCCTGTCTTCGAGTGTCTCTATATATGTAACGAGGTCCCGTCTCTGGTTCGGATCGATAACGTCAGTCACGCCGTTCCTGACAAGGACCGACCTGAGATCATCATCCATGGCGTCTATCAAACATATGGTATACGGATCGGTCCCCATCGATTTCAGGATGGGTTCAAGGTTCGCGGACACGCAGGCGCTGTCGATTATGCAATAATCCGGGGAGGGCATCCCTGAAGAGGAGAATCCGCCGTCAACCCATGAAGACGGGGGGATGAATGAGAAGTCGAAATCCCCTTCGTAACAGGCTGCGGGGAAAAAATCTTTTCTATCTGTAATGAAACAAACTCGCTTCATCAGGCACAACCGCTGTCAGGGGCGCATCCATAATTGTTTCTTGCAACTACTCTTATGTCACATAACATATCCGAAGGACCATGTCAATTGATAAAAATATTTACTTGAAAAAACGCCTTCACGAGTCTATCCTGATAATTCGGACGCGTCACGAATCATTATGCTGAGAGAGACGAAATCCATCCCTGAAGAGGCCGACAGGCTGATCAGAAAAAAAATCCCGCTCGCGACCATACTGCTCTTTTTTGCCTGCACCGCCGCACATGCCGTTGCTTCACTTTTATTCCTCAACAGGGCTCCTCGCGAACTGCGCATCCTTGTATTTTTCCTCATAACGGTTTTCTTTATTTCGGCATACATGGCGGTCATTAAAAAGGCGGGTTCGGCATACGACAGGGAGAAGCGCAAGGTCGTCGAGGAAATGGATTTTCTTTCCCTCATGTCCGAAAACGTAAACGACCTGATGCTGTTGCTCGATGAGTTCGGGATCATCAGGAACATCAACAGGGCCTTCGCCAGGACCCTCGGCATCTGCATGGAAAGCGCGGCTGGAAAGCCGTTCAGGGAAATATTCAACCTGCCTGAACCCGGCAGCAATCTTTTTTTCAGAAAGGTCATCCTGGACAACCTGAACGAGGTCTTCAGGATGAGAAGCTCGGATTTCATCCTGCCGATAAAACTCCCTGGATACCAGGAGAACAAATCCATATATATTAAACTCATACCCATCGTCGCCGACGGCAAACTGAAGAACATTCTTGCGACCGGCAGGCTGCTCGGCAGCGACTATATCACCAACAGGTGGTTGAAGCGAGAAGAATCTTCATATGAGATGGACAACAGCGTTTCATATCTCATCCTATTTTGCCACAGGCTGACCAGAAACCTCGAAGGAAAGATTGGCCACAGTGAAATCCTGCTCATCCAGATAGCGCTGCAGGAGATGCTCATCAACGCAATAGAGCACGGCAATCTGGAAATCGACTATGAGACGAAGACAAAGCTTAAAAGAGCCGACTTGAACTACCTCGAGGTCCTGCTGCAGAGGGGCGACGAGCCCGATAAAAGGGACAAAAAGGTGTTCATAACCTACACGCTTGACGACAGAAAAGTAGCATATACCATTGCCGACCAGGGCAAGGGATTCAACTGGAAAGACTACGTGTCAGTCGCCTCGGAAAATTTCAGCGACGGCCTGGCAGAAACCTACCACGGGGTCGGAATCCAGATGGTTAAAAACGCATTTGACGAAATATCTTACAATGACAAGGGAAACGAAGTCACCCTGATCAAATACCTTAAGGCGGCCGCGAAATGACCAATGAATACCGCAACCCCGTCCCAACGGTCGACATCATCATCGAAATCGATCAGCCGGGAGGCCGACAGGGCCCGGGAACCGCGATCGTGATGATATCAAGAAAGAATCCGCCATACGGATGGGCGATTCCCGGAGGATTTGTCGATTACGGCGAATCCCTCGAAGACGCGGCCGCAAGGGAGGCGCTGGAGGAGACCTCTCTCAGTGTCGAGCTCGTCAGGCAGTTCCATTCCTACTCCGACCCTTCCAGGGACCCGCGCAGGCACACCATCACCACGGTATTCATCGCGCGCGCAACCGGCACGCCGAGAGCGGCCGACGACGCGAGGGAGGCCGGTATTTTCACCAGGGAAACGCTGCCGGATAATATCGCATTCGACCACCGCAAGATTTTGATGGACTATTTTGACGGCAGGTATTAAACTACCCCAATCAAGAAGGGAGAGATTTAATGGAAACACCCCAGTGGCTCCTGAAAACGCTATCAGTCGCCCTTGACGGCATATTCAAGGCGTCCGGCGCAGACATACGGCTTCACGGTCTGGAAGACGTACCGGACCAGCCGGTACTGTTCGTCATTAACCACTTCACCAGGATGGAGACGGTCTTTTTCCCGTATATCCTGAGAAAAAAAACCGGCAGGTATCCCATATCTCTCGCCCACCATTCGTTCTTCCACGGCAAGTTCGGCGAGCTCATGGGAAAGCTGGGCGCAATATCGACCAACGATCCCGACAGGGACAGGATTTTTCTGAGAAACCTCCTCACCGGAGAAATGCCCTGCGTGATATTCCCCGAGGGCCAGATGCTGAAGGACAAGAAGATCATCGAAAAAGGGAAGTACATGATCTATAATTCCGGCATCAGGCGCCCTCCGCACACGGGCTCCGCGAGGCTGGCCCTGCTCTCGCAGTTCTATCGGGAAAGAATCGAATATTTCCACACCCACGGGCGCATCGTGGAGCTCAGGGAATACCTGTCGTATTTCGGCATCCCCGACAAGGACGTCAAAAAGGTCATCTTACAGCAGACCGTCGTCGTTCCGGTTAACATCACCTACTATCCGATACGGGCCCACAAGAACGCCATCACGAAAATCGCCGAAAGGCTCCTCGGGAAGATGTCCGATCGGTTCGAGGAGGAGCTCGAGGTCGAGACCACGATGATCGCCGACGGCGTCGATATCGACATCAATTTCGGCGAGGGCATTTACGCGCGCGACTATCTTTTCCGGTACAGCAAAGCCGCAAAGTTCATCCCCTCGACAAAACGCTACCTGGAATTGAAAGAGCTGAAAAAAGACCTTTCCCTGAAGAAAGCGAGCCTCAAGCTGATGTTCAGCTACATGGACGGCATATACGGAATGACCACGCTCAACCACGACCATATCTTCGCGTACTTTCTGACCATGGACCCGCGGAGCAGGATTTCTGAAAAGGAGCTGAAAAACAGGGCATTCGTCGCGATCGAGGGGATCAAGGAAAAGAAAATGGCGAACATCCATTCGAGCATGAATAAAAACCAGTTTCACCTGATCACCGACGACGAACACGATAAATACACCAGCTTCATCCAGGCGGCCCTGGAAGACGGCCTGGTGAGGGTCGAAAAGGGGACCATTATAAAAGACAGGGGCCGTTTCGACATGCCGTACCAGTTCCACCGGATCAGAAGGGACAATATCGTGGCCGTTTTAAAGAACGAAGTGGAGCCCCTCAATGAGGTCATGAAGGTCCTGCACAAGACAATGATGACCCCGGCAAGGCGCCACAGGAAAATAATCCGGAACAGGTTCCTCAACCTCGACAGGGCGATGTTCGAGCAGGATTACGAAAAATACGGCATCCCCGGCGAATCGAAGCCCCGGGAGATCGGGCGCCCCTTCTTTCTGAAAAGGCCCTTCAGCAGAAAACGGGGGATAATCCTCGTTCACGGATACATGGCTGCGCCGGAAGAGATAAGGGTTATCGGCGAATACCTCTATAAAAAGGGTTACAACGTCTACGGTGCGCGCCTCAGGGGACACGGTACGGCGCCGGAGGACCTGGCGAAAAGGGAATGGATCGACTGGTACCATTCGGTCAACCGGGCATATATAATAATGGAAAACTCGGTGAAAGAGATTGCGATTGCGGGATTTTCGACCGGCGCAGGAATCGCCCTGCTTCAGGCGGCGAACAAGGACGGAAAATACCGGGGTGCGATTTCAATCAACGCTCCCCTCAAGCTCCAGAACATCGCGTCCAGGGTGACTTCTGTGGTCGTTCTGTGGAACACATTCCTGAAAAGGATCAACCTGAAAAAAGGCGCCATGGAATTCGTAACCAATACTCCGGAGAACCCCGGGATCAATTATTTCAGGAACCCGGTGCGCGGCGTGCGGGAGCTCGGGAAGCTGATGGAAGTGGTCGAGAAACGGCTCGCTGACATCGAAATCCCCGTGCTCATAATCCAAGGCTCGAATGATCCCGTGGTGAATCCCGAAAGCGGGCCGCAGTTGTTCGAGAAAATCGGGACCGCAGACAAAGAAATATACAAAATTTATGCCGGCAGACACGGCATAGTCAGGGGCGCCGAATCCGAAAAAGTCGCGGCACGGATGGCGGAATTCCTCGACTATGCCTTTACGAAAAAAACGAAATGAGCGGCCCGGGGGCCGTCAATCGTAGAGAAAATCAAGGTCAACACCCTCTTTGACGCTCAACAGAACTATCGGCAGCACCCTGGATCCCGTAGCCTCGTCGTGCGAAAGCGTTTCAAGATCCACGGGAACTTCTTTCTCCACGAACTTGGGGTGGCTGAAGCGCATCGTAAAGGTGTGGGTCTTCGCTTTTCCTTTTTTTTCTTGCGGCAGCGTCGGCCAGAAGTGATAATATCCCTTGGTCGCCCTGTGGGTCAGACACGGGTTTTTCCAGCTGCCGTCGATCATCTCGGCCTTATTGCCGTTGTAAAGCAGGGTAACTTCGACATTGGGGATGATTGAAAACGTCGTTTCCTCGAGCACTTCTCCGAGTATATGCGGAAAAGCGCTGATGCCGGCCTGAATCCCGGTTTCACCGCCGCTCTGGCTTTCACGCCTGTTCTTTATGACCCCGACCGCTTCATAAACGAGAAAAAGGATATCGGACCTCTGCTGAGCGATGAACTTCCTGTCGAGCATGCCGTGAATCACCCCCCGTTCACTGGTGACATATTTAGGCTCCACGCGATTGAGAACATACGCGACGATGTCGTCCTTGCTCGTTTTCTTGATCTGCAGGTCCTTGTCGTTTCTGACGATCTCACTAACGACATCGGCGACGATTTCTTCCATCAGGTTCTTAATGGACATTTCATCCCTCCTTTAAATCTGTCTTCTTTCTCCGGTCAGGAAACGCAAAATTGATCACCTCGTCGGCCTGGCTTACCGGGTGAAACACCAGCCCTCGCTTGATGTAATCAGGGATATCGACAAGGTCTTTTTCATTCTGTTTCGGCATGATTATATACTTTATATTGGCCTTTTTCGCCGCTATCACCTTTTCCTTTATACCGCCGACAGGGAGGACCCTGCCCGTCAGAGTCAGCTCGCCGGTCATGGCCAGGTTCGGGCGAACAATCTTCCCCGTGGCCATCGAATACAGCGACGAGAAGATCGTGACGCCGGCCGAAGGCCCGTCCTTGGGAGTCGCGCCTGCCGGAACGTGTATGTGCACGAGCTTTCCGTTGAAAACCTGGGCCGCGCTCGGATTGCCGTGAAGCACATGCTGCACGTAACTGTAGGCGATATTCGCCGACTCGATCATGACATCTCCGAGCTGCCCCGTGAGCTTCAGTTCGCCGTTCTGCCTCGGACCCACGGGAATTGATTCGACCTGTAGAGTCTCCCCGCCGTATGAGGTCCATGCGAGGCCCGTTACCAGGCCCGGTCGCCCGGTTTTGTCGAGCTCATCGTCGGTGAATATCACCGGGCCGAGATACTCAAGTATGTTCTTGAGCGACAGAGCCCCGCCGGGAATCTTCTTTCTCTTGGCCACACTTGTCGCCGTCTTCCTGCAAATCTTTTCTATCTGGCGTTCCAGGTTTCTCACCCCGGCCTCTCGCGCCCATCCATTAATTATATACAGGAAGCCTTCCTTGTCAATTTTAACCGCATCTTTTTTCAGGCCGTGCTGCCTGAGCTGTTTCGGGAGAAGGTAACGCCTCCCTATTTCGTATTTCTCATTGGCGATATATCCGGACAGGCGGATTATCTCCATCCTGTCGGCAAGGACCGGAGGTATGGTGTCGAGAGCGTTGGCCGTCGTTATGAACAGAACGTCGGACAGGTTGAACGGCAGGTCGAGATAATAGTCCCTGAAATCGACGTTCTGCTCGGGATCAAGGACTTCCAGCAGCGCCGAAGCGGGGTCGCCCTGAAAGCTCTGGCCCATCTTGTCGATCTCGTCGAGCATGAAAACCGGGTTGCGGGACTTGCATATCCTGATTCCCTGGATGATCTTGCCCGGCATTGCCCCGATATACGTGCGGCGGTGGCCCTTGATCTCGGCCTCATCGCGCATCCCGCCCAGCGATATCCTGAAAAATTTCCTGTTCAGGGATGCGGCAATCGATTTGCCAAGCGAAGTCTTGCCGACCCCCGGAGGGCCGAGCAGGCAGATTATCGAGCCGCGCGAATCCGGCTTGAGCTTCTTCACCGCGAGGAACTCAAGTATTCTCTTTTTCACGTCTTCAAGGCCGAAATGGTCGCGATTGAGTATCTTCTCGGCGCGATCAAGGTCGATAGAATCCTCGGTGCGGGTGTTCCAGGGAAGGGCGAGGACGGTGTCGAGATAGTTTCTGGTCACGGTGTACTCGGACGAAGTTGAATCCATGAGCGAGATCTTCTCGATTTCGTCATTCACCTTGTCAAGGACCTCGCCCGAAAGATCGAGGTCCTTCACCTTTTTCTTCATCTCCTTGAGCTCACGGGAGCGCTCGTCCTCCTCGATGCCGAGCTCCTGCTTGATAGCCTTCATCTGCTCCCTGAGGAAAAACTCCCTCTGCTGCTTGTCTATCTTGTCGTTGATCGACGTCTGTATTCTCTTCTGGACGACGGCGACCTCCATCTCCTTGTGAAGCAGGCGAAGGACCTTTTCGAGCCTCTTTTTCACGTCGAGCGTCTGAAGCACGTCCTGGTACTCGTTTTTCTCGAGGCTCAGGATCGAGGTCACGAAATCAGCTATCTTGCCCGGCTCGTCGACATTGAGCATGGTGAGCTTCATTTCCTCGGTGAAAAGGGGATTGTTATCTGACAGCATTTTCAGCTGACCGAGGACTTCCCTTGTCAGGGCCTTGACCTCGGTGGAGTTTCTGTTGGCGACCCGGTCATCGAGATAATCGACGTCGGCCACGATGAAACGCTTGTCCGAAATCAGGTTCCTGATCCTGAAACGCTTCACGCTGTTGATCAGGACGTTCACACCTCCGTCGGGGAGGTTTATCCTCTTGAGTATTTTCGCCGCAGTGCCGAAATCGAAGAGGTCCCTGAATTCTATCTCCTCCTTGTCGTCATCCTTGATGAGAACCAGGCCGATGGTCCTCGATTCGTTGATTACGCGGTCGACCACATCGGAAAACCGGCCCTGGGAAATGATCAGGGGGGTGATGATTCCCGGAAAAATCGGCCGGTACCTGATCGGAATGATGTACAGGGTCTCGGGCAGGACCTGATCGATCGATATCAGCTCCCGCTCGAACAAGTCCGTGTCAATGGGAATATCATTGTTGTCAATGATTATGTCGTCAATTTCCATCAAAATCCTCGCATGTGAATTGTCGAAATGTACGGTCGATGCCGATTTTTGTCAATTTAATAAGGAAAGCCCCGTCAATTAAAATAGGGCGAACGGCGAAAGAATCAGTGGCTCTGCGAACCCGGCCCTTCCATAAGAGGGGCGCATGCTGCAACTATTTCGCTCTTGCCGCCGATAATCAATTTTTTTTGCTTGAACAGCACACTCATATCTATAATAGTAATCCCATTCCCGGCGTTTGCCAAAAATAGTTCCGGCGAACGAAAGAATAGCGGCCCGAAAGGGCCGAAAAGTCCGCACTGCAGCTGCGGGATTATACTAAACCATTTGATCTGATCAGAAATGTCCATACTTGAAAAAATCACCGGCAATCACCAGCATTTTCTGGACTACAACAGATTGAAATACGAACGTTTCCAGCAGCTGATAACGAACAACACCGTCAGAAAAATAATCAACTCGATCCCATTTCTCCTGTGCGTCAACGAAAAAAAACTTCCCGGTTACGTCGAAGGCGACGTTCCCTGCGGCATCGCCAATTACGAGACCGACGAGGACACGAAGAAATTCCTCCAGGGGAAGTTTCATCTGCACACGATAACGATCAAAAAAAGCAAGCCATTCATCGAGATGCTCGCGGTCATGGGCAGCGTCGGCACGATCGCCTATTCTAAAAAATCCGACTTCGACTACTGGGTCTGCGTCGACAAGCAGAGCGTTTCGAAAAGCATGCTCGACAACTTCCAGAAAAAAATCGAGGAAATACAGAAATGGGCGATCAAGGAGATGGAGCTTGAGGTCCACCTCTTCGTCAACGACATTGAAAGCATAAAAAACGACATTTTCGCCGAAGACGAGGACGAGGCCTTCGGGTCAACGGTCGGCGCCGTGCTCAAGGACGAATTTTTCCGCAGTTCTATAATAATCGCGGGCAAGACGCCGTTCTGGTGGGTCCTGCCGCGCTTCGTCAGGGACAGCGATTACGAAAAGCTGTACCATGAAATCCCCGAAGACATGAAAAGCAAATTCATCGACCTGGGCAACCTCTACGAGATATCGAAGACCGATTTCCTCGGGGCCGCCCTTTTTCAGATCATCAAATCGCTGGGCAACCCCTTCAAATCGATCATAAAGATCGGCGTGCTCGAGAAATACCTCTTCGGCCCCGAGGAGTCGCCGCTGCTGTCACAGAAGGTCAAATCCTTCATCCACCGGGGGGATTTCGACAACAAGATACTCGATTCCTACATCCTGATGTTCGAAGAAGTCTATGATTATTACGAGTCAGTGCTCGAAGACAAGTCGCTGCTCAGGACGCTCAGGCAGAACCTCTATCTGAAGATCGACCCGCAGCTCTCCAAGTACGCCGCGATCAAGAACAGCCAGAACCTGCCATACAAGGTAATGGTCATGTTCAAGTACGTCAGGGAGTGGAAATGGGGCGGCAAGGAAATCCACGAGCTCGACAACTTCGACAACTGGGACTACAACAAGATAATAGCGTTCTGGAACCAGGTACAGAAGTTCATGCTCCTGAGCTACCAGAAGATCGCGGTCCAGCTTCCGAGCATCAACCTCGAGAAAAAAATCTCGGACTCCGACTTCAAGCTGCTGAGCAGGAAGATCAAGACATATTTTTCGTCAGAGGAAAACAAGATCGACCACTACATCACGTTCAAGGACACGCCGTTCGAATCGATCATATACATCGAGCCGTCCGACAAGAGCATCGACACCCACGAATGGAGGCTGTACAAGAGAAACACCGAACTGACCGACCAGTTCGCCACTACCACGCTGAAGACCGACGCCAGCCTCATCAAGCTCCTCGCATGGACCGGCATCAACCAGATATTCAACCCGACTTTCAGCAGGCTGAAAATACAGTCGGGCTACAGCAGAATCAACCCGAATCTCGTGGTGGAGCTCCTGACGAAGATATCGTCGCTTTTCTCGGGCAAGGGCATATCGCTGCGCAACGATTATTTCCTGAATCCGGCATTCAACCTGGTCAACATGGCGATCATAAATTTCAACATGGAGAACACCGATGCGATCAGGAACATCCATTACATCTACCGCACGAGCTGGGGCGAGTCGTATATCGAGGAGTACCATTCAGAAAACGACCTGATCGGCATCCTCACCAGGGTGCTGAACGACGGCCTCAAGCAGAAAAGGCCCTTCGAGGAATACATCGTCATAGACACGCCCGAGCCGTTCAAGAAAATCTACAAGGACATCGAGCGGCTTTTCAAACACGCCTACGAGTTCATCATCAGCGGCGACGAGCGGTTGTCGCTGCGGCTCCTGTCACAGCTGGGCAACCAGTACATACTCATCAACCGCGACAGGGGCTCCCTTTCGATAAAACCGTACAACAACTACATCCAGTTTCTCACGGCGAACTCGCTGACCCCCCGGAACAGGATCGGCTACTCCTTCTTCGGGGACAACATCCACGTGCAGATTCTCAGCGAGATATACGAGCTGCGCAGGCCACGGACACTGACCGTCGTATACCAGGAAAACGGAAACGCCCTGTTCATCTACGTGATCAACGAAAGCGGCAACATTTTCTCCTTCGTCAAGACAAAGACGACCCTTGAAGAAAGCCTGGTCTACATGTACAGTTTCTGCCGCAACGTCATAGCCCAGATGAACAGCCGCGCATCCAGGCCCCTCATAAACGAGATGGTCAACTTCAACAGGCTGAGCGTCGACAAGTTCGGAAAAACCGCCGTGGTGAACGAATCCAAGAGGATCGAGGACGTGTACCTGCTGAAATACCAGACAAAGAGATCGCTCTCGGCTGAAATATTCAAGCACAAGGCCGAGCAGTCGCTTTACCGGCTGAAAAACTCGGACGGGACCGCATCTGATCCGGTTACGATTAAAGGCATCGCGGAGCGCGTGCAGGAAGGAAAAATATCCCTGCAGCCGGGCCCGGTAATCATCGATGAAATTGTGATAATGGACCGCACCGAGGAAGACCGCGAGGTCGGGTCAACGCTTTATTTCGTCGAGAAATACCGGCTCGAGACGCTGCTCGAAAAAGGCCAGTGACGGTCACTCAACCGGAAAATTCTCCCTGAAAAAGCGAACCTTCTTTTCTTTTTCCCTGTCGATGTCCTGCTTTTTGAGGCTGCCCTTTTCGAGCGCGATGTCAAGCAGCTTGACATGCTCGTCGCCTGCAGGGCTCTCCTCCCCGGAAAGAATGGTTTCCTTGTTCGGGGATTCCTGCTTGGCCGCCTTTTTGGGCGCGGGGGGAGTTTCGGACTTGATCTTGTTTATCTTTTCGTCGATGAGGTCCTGAGTGAGCATCTTGATGTCGGCGTCCTCGTCGTCGAGGTCGAAATTTTTTTCCTGGGACGCTTCGGGTCTGGCCTTGGCCTTTTTCTGGGGCTGGGTCTTTTTGAGCAGCTTTTTTTCCTCGACCGGTTTGGGCCCCTCTATCTCCTCGACCAGGTTTTCGGGCGGATTCTCGATTCTCAGTTCGAGCATCTTTATGCGCTCGCCCAGAAGAATGTTTATCTGTTTCTCGATGGACATGAAAATCGGCGTGGAAAACGATTTGTCCCTTGAGATGGTCTTCTCGAGCTTGCGTAAATCTTTTATATCGTTGTCAAGAATTTCTATTCTCTTCAATACGTGTACGACCTTCATAGCGCTCCCCTGAATGCTGTTTTTTGGTGAATTGAATGGTGAATATAGTATTAATTATGTGACATTAGTCAATACATTTTTACCGGTTCCCGCGTGAGTGCGTACAAATCCTCGGGAATATCAGGGATTTCCGTCAGGCAGCAGCGAAGCAAGCTTCGCTGCTGCCTGACGGTATTATATTCTCACCTGCGCGAATAGGCGCCCACCAGCTCGCCCTGGCCGATTATATGCCCGTCCATCGCCTTGAGCAGGGCGGCCTTTGTCGCGCCCGGCCCCAGATTGAGCATCGCGTCAAGGGCGTAGACCTTGAAAAAATAACGGTGAGTCCCTCCGGGAGGGCACGGGCCTCCGTACCCGATCTTTCTGAAATCATTGACGCCCTGCATGGACCCGTCGCCCAGGGTCTTGCTCGCGGGCACGCTCTCCGGGAGGGATGTCGTTTTCGGGGGAATGTTATACATGACCCAGTGGACCCACGTGCCCCCGGGAGCGTCGGGGTCGTCGCAGATCAGGGCGAACGATTTCACTCCGGCCGGAGCCCCCTTCCAGGCGAGCGCCGGGGACCCGTCATTGCCGTCGCAGGTATACGCTGCCGGTATACTCCCTCCCTGTTTGAATGCGGGACTTGAAAGCTCGATTTTCATGGTCGTACCTCCTCTTGTATCGGTTAAACCGGGAACGGAAAGGAATAAAGGCTGAACGAAAAACGCCATACAAAGCACCGCATAACGCTTCATTTACACCTCCACGAAATTGACCCCGGGGCCGATTTCGACCGTAAGCCTGCCGGCGCACTGGTAAAGATCTCCGTCAATGGTGTACGAGAAGGGTTCGTCGCCTGCAATGTCGATACGGCTGCCGAGCCCGTTGAAATTAAGCTCTCCTTTCATCGGCAATCCTCTTTTTATGCGCAGGACCTGGGCCGCTATCTGCGGCGGCCTGAGTCCCGAAACCAGCGCATGGAAGCGCCCCTTTTCCTCATGCGCCCTCGGAAGCAGCCTGAAGCCCATGCCCCGGTGCTCGACCGTGGCCGCGAGAACGCCGATGATGTCGGTGAACGGTATCTCGGCGCCGTCGATCGCCACCCGCGCCCTCATTCTTCTGAAAATGCGCGAATCGGGCCTGTCGAGGAATCCGTCCCTGAGCGCCCTTGCCGCCACCGCCAGGTTGTGCATCACGTTCGGGTCGGGGACATTGTACGCCTCGTCGAGCAAGTTCGTTATGATTCCTGTTCCGAAAATGAACCCGTGGCGGCCCTCGATCGTAATGGTGTCCCTTGACGTCGTGGGCACCGGACCGCCGCACGAGAGGGCCGAGACAAGCCGCTTGAGGATGGCGGGCCCCCTGCCCTTGACCGAAAGGTCCCTGGATATATTGTCCATGGTCCCGCCGCGGAGAAGAACCACGCGGGGAAGTTTCCCCTGGCCGTAAACATCGATGAGCCTGGTCATGACCTGGTGGATTGTCCCGTCGCCGCCGGTGATGCCGATATAGGGATATCCCCTTGATTTGAAATCCCTGCAGGCTGTTTCAAGCTCGCCGAAATCGGCGGTCATCCGCACATCGGCCAGCTCGCCGCCTATCGAGGCATAGAGCTTCCCCATGTCGCGGGGGCTTTTTTTTACGCTTTTCGATCTGGGATTGACGATGATTC
>JAKLIV010000111.1 GCA_022709405.1 Spirochaetota bacterium | reverse complement strand
ACGAGCTTCAGCATGACCATGTCGCGTGCGAACGATTTTTTCAGCGCCTCATCGGTCATGGCGTGGCCGCCGTATTTGATCACGATGGTCTTTCCCGAGAACTCCCTGATATAGGGAAACGATTCCATGAGGGTGTTCACTTTATCGATGTATTTTTTCATAGTTCCCGTCCCTTATGAAAGATGCGTCCCGGCCCGGCATGGACTCTGATGCGGAAAGATTCTGGATTCCGGGAGCGCAGTCAAACCTTTTTATATATCGAAAAAAAATAGTTTATATGCCTGAACTGTATTATATATTGAATGTAATGATGTATTTATGCAATCATTAATCGCAATTGCGGCAATTGTATTTGGCGCCTATCTGGTAATCACAGGGTGTATCAACATTCTTGCTAGAAAGCTTGATAAACAGATAAATGTCCGAATTGACAAACAATTAGGCAAGTTGCTGCATAATGATAGATAAGGAGACTTTTTAGGGGCTTCGCCCCTATGACCCCTTTTAACATAAGAAAAACAAGAAGTAAATTCACTCTATGAATCCCCCCTGATAACCCAATTCTTCTTGATAAAAATACCGTCTGCCCATAGGATAGAAATCGTGCGGGAAATTGGCCGTCGCGTATTCTCATCCATTTTATTTTCCGGGGAACTATTATGATTTCTTTTCGCGGCTACGACGATGTAATCAAGCGTGTCTACGACAATAATCAGGAGCACGTGTTCGCCTCCTGGGACCGGCTCGGGCCGGGGCAGAGGGAATCGCTGCTCAAAGACCTTGCGGATGTTGATTTCGGCCTGATGAAGAAGCTCTTCACCGCAGCCGGAGCCCCCTCCCACGGAAGCTACCGGCCCGCGCCGTTCATCCCCCTGCCGAAAACCCCGGCCGAACATGAAAAGTTCAGAAAGGCGGCCGCTCTCGGCGAGGAGCTCATCCGCGGCGGGAAGATCGCGGCGTTCATCGTGGCCGGCGGGCAGGGTTCGCGCCTGGGGTACGAGGGCCCCAAGGGCAAATTTCCGGTCGGGCCGGTTTCGGGCAAGACGTTGTTCAGACTCCACGGCGAGAAGATTCTGGCGAGCGGCCGCAGGTACGGCGTCGCCATTCCCTGGTTCGTGATGACCTCGCACGCCAACCACCGGGAGACGGTTGAATATTTTGAAAGCGAGAAATACTTCGGCCTCGATCCGCGCGATGTGTTCGTGTTTCCGCAGAACATGATCCCGTCGCTCGACGAGAAGGGCCGCCTCATACTCGAGAGCGAGTGCGGCGTATTCAAGAACCCCGACGGACACGGCGGCAGCCTTTCGGCGCTCAGGACTTCGGGCGCGCTCGACGAGATGAAATCGCGCGGCATCACCGTGATCTCCTATTTTCAGGTCGACAACCCGCTGGTGAAGATCATTGATCCGGTCTTCATCGGGTTCCACCGGGACGCCGGGGCGGACATATCGAGCAAGGCGCTTCGCAAGGCATATGCGGAGGAGAAGGTCGGCGTGTTCGTGCAGTACGCGGACAACACGCTGGGCATCGTCGAGTACTCGGACATGCCGCAGGAAAAAATCAACGAGAGGGATCCGGGAGGCGAACTCCTGTATTCCTCCGGCAATCCGGCGATACACCTCTTCGGCAGGGAATTCATCGAGCGCATCACCTCATCCGACCTGTCTCTCCCGTATCATACCGCCAAAAAGAAGATCGCCGCGCATGGCGGCGGCGAGATAACCGGATACAAGTTCGAGAAGTTCGTGTTCGACGCGCTGTCGATGACCGACAGGAACGTCATCCTCGAGGTGCTGCGAGAGGAGGAGTTCGCGCCGGTGAAAAACGCCTCGGGCGCGGATTCGCTCGAGACCTGCATAAAACTCATGGACGGCCTGCACCGTCAGTGGCTCGGCGCGCGAGGCGCGAAAATATCGCCGAAGACGAGGATCGTGGAGATCTCGCCGCTTTATGCGCTCGGCGCGGATGATATCCCCGCCGGTCTCGCGCTGCCCGAACGGGAGTCAGTGCTTCTCGAAGCGGAGGTCCGATGATGAAACGCCGCGTTAGGCTTGCAGCCGCTGTCTTCGCGCTCGCCGTCGCCGCATGGCCGCTTGCCGGGGCGGACAGGGCCGCTGACAGGGTGCTGGTGCTCGGGTTCAGGTCGGATTTCCTCGATGACATCCAGGACCGCTGCTTCAGGGAGATGCTCATCAGGCGGTTCCATGAGAACGGGTTCGCCGTGGTTCCGGTCATGGAAATCGAATCGCTTCTGCAGACCGAACGGCCGCCGGACATACGCAACGTCGACGCCCGGATCGCCGCGGAGCTGTGCGCAGAGCTCGGTGCGGGCTTCGCTATATGCGGGAAGATCAACCGTGTCTTGATAAAGGGAAAGGGCGGCGCGGATTCCTATGAGTACGTGTGCGAGGCGGCGGTGTTTTCGATGCGGGAGCAGACATTCGGAAGAACGACCGTCAGCGGTCCGTTCGCCGGAGACATGGAGCAATTTCTTAACGGCCTGGCCGCCGAGGTCGCGGTTAGGCTTAAAAGCCGGATCAGGCCCTGATGGCAGGCCTGCGTTATTTGTTCATCAGGTACTTGTTGATCAGAAATTCTTCCTGCATGGGGTCGAGGTCGAATTTACGGCAGGCCTCCTGGATGAGCTTCGCCTTGTTTATGTTCGGGTCGGCCTGCATCTCGGCGCTGATATATCTTAAGACGTCCTCCATCTGCTTGTTCATTACAATGTTCCTCTCTGTGTTTTTTGTTCTCGGCCCGGTCTAATTCAACAGGAAACCCCTGAATAATTCAACAAAAAAACGCGGTTTCACAGCGCCCGCATGTGCTCAGGCTTCAGTATCCTCTCGTCCCTCGTTTTCAGAATCTTGTCCAGCAGGGCGAGCACCTCATTTTTGTCGTCGGGCAGCATCGCCCGGATCGGAAGATAGTTGGAAGCGTGGTTTGAGGTGAAAAAGCAGGGCCTCTTCACGTCCATGTTCTCGATAATGAGCCTCAGCTCTCTCAGCAGCCCGAACTTGTCTGGCAGCCTGAAAGCGCCGGACTGGAAGTCGAGGTACAGCTCGGTGTTGGGCAGGATCATCACCGTGAGGGCCGATGCATAGTCGGGAGACATCTCGCCGAGAAGCCTGCCGGTGTCGACCGCGTGCTGTTCGCTCATGTCGGTCCCGCCGATGCCCAGCAGCACGGTCTGCGAGAGCAGTATCCCCGCTTCCCTGACCTTGTTTGCGCACTCGATCATACGGTGGGGAAACGCTCCCTTCTTGATCCTTCTCAGGACCTCCTTGTTTCCGGTCTCGATCCCCTGGTACACGATGCCCAGGCCGGCCTCTCTCAGCTCGATGAGCTCCTCGTGCGTTTTTTTTATGATGGATTTGGTGTTGCCGTATACGCCGATCCGCTCTATCTGCGGGTTCTTTTTCTTTATGTAACCGATTATTTCGAGCAGCGTCTCGTTCGGCAGGATGAGCACGTCGCCGTCGGCCAGGAACGCCTTGGTGAAGCCATAGCGGTAGCCCGAGGCCTCGTCAATGTCCCTCTTGATGGTTTTCATGTCCTTGATGCGGAATTTCTGGCCCTTGTACGTTCCGCAGAAAGTGCACATATTGTGCGAGCACCCGACTGTGACCTGTATGATCATGCTGTACGCCTCGCTCGGGGGCCTTATGACGTGTCCTACGTAATCCATTGAAAACCTCTGCTCTGTGTTTATGAGTGCAACAAACAGAATGGGGGGCTTTTTAGCAAGTTTTTTTTAAGGTATGATTTTTTATGACGACCTTGCTCTCATCTTCGCCGGGCCAGATGGCCTTGTGTATCTGGAGGTTCAGTCGGGCCCTGAGCCTGTGCCCGATCATCATGCCGGCCAGGCGGCCGGGCTCCATGGCGCCCCATACAGGCGAAAAGTTTATGACTGCGGGGCAGGATGAAAGATAGGCATCGATGAACCTGAGCGCGAAATCGAAATCCTCCTCGTCGCTCACGACGAATTTCACCTCGTCGCGGGCGGTGAGCAGCGGGATGTTCTCCATCAGGAAGGACCCGGCGTGGCCGCTCGACGGCGTCTTGATGTCTACTATCTTTCTTACGCGCGCCGGCACCACGTCCAGAAGGATCGTGCCGTTGGTCTCGACCTGGACCGGCCGGCCGAGCTTGAGCAGGCGGCGCAGGAGCTGGGGCGCGCCTTTCTGGCACAGCGGCTCGCCGCCGGTGACGGTGTAGTGGTCGCACAGGCCGGCGCTCGCGACCGTCTCGACCACCTCGTTCACCTTCATGACCATGCCTGCTTCCCTCGCGTACCGGGTATCGCAGTAAGCGCATTCGAGGTTACACCCGGTAAGCCGCACGAAAACGCTCGTGAAGCCCGAGGTGATGGTCTCGCCCTGGATCGAATAGAAGATTTCGTTTACGATGAGCTCCACTGTCCGCTCCAGTTCAGCCGTTTTGCTTCAGCGACGGATACAGGGTGATGAGCCGGTCGACGAGCCCGCCGAAATGAGCCAGGGCTCTCTCGACCGGTTCGGATGTGCGCATGTCGACTCCGGCGGCGAGTAGCTCGTCGATCGGGAACATGCTGCCGCCGAGCTTCAGGAAATCGAGGTACGCGTCGCGCGCCTTCGCGCCCTCGCGCATGACCTTCTCGGCCAGCGCGATCGCCGCCGAGATCCCGGTCGCGTACTTGTACACGTAGAAGGCCGAGTAGAAGTGCGGTATGCGAAGCGCTTCGAGCGTCAGCTCGTCGTCGATCACGATCGTGTCGCCGAAATAGGCCTCGAGCAGCTTCCGGTATTCGCCGCGGATGACATCAAGGGTGAGCGGCCCGTTGCTTTCAACGACGGTGTGTGTTACCTTCTCGAACTCGGCGAACATGGTCTGGCGGTAGAGCGTGGCCCGTATGTTGTCGATCTCCCGGTTGATGATCCAGGCCTGCATGCGCGGGTCACTGTCGAAGCGCGCGATCAGGTGCTCGCTGAGCAGGGTCTCGTTGAAGGTCGACGCGACCTCGGCCACAAAGATCGTGTAGTCGTGGCTGATGTAGGGCTGGTGCTTCCGCGAGTAGAGGGAGTGCATGGAGTGGCCCGCCTCGTGGATGAGCGTGTACAGGCTGTTGATGTTATCGTCGCGGTAATTCATCAGGATGTAGGGCGGCGAGTCGTAGCATCCGGACGAATACGCGCCGCTCCGTTTTCCGCGGTTCTCGTAGCGGTCGACCCATCCGCCGGCAAGGCCCTGTCTGAGCAGGCCGCAGTATTCATCCCCCAGCGGGGCGAGCGCCGCGCAGCAGGTCTCGACCGCCTCCTCGTACGGCATCGAAAAATCGACCCCGGCCACGATGGGCACGTAGGTGTCGTAAAAATGAAGCTCCTGGATGCCCAGGGCCTCTTTGCGGAATCGCATGTACCTGAAGAGCGGATCCAGGTTTTCTTTTACCGTCGAGATCAGGCGGTCGTACACCTGCTCCGGGATATTGTCCGAGAACAGGGACGAAGCGCGGCAGCTGCCGAAGCGCCTGACCCTCGAGTAGAAGCAGTCCTTCTTGTTCGAATAGGCAAGGGTCGTGGCAACGGTGTTCTTGTGGTCATCGTAGCTTTTATAGTACTGTTCGAATGCCTTCCTGCGCACGTCACGCGAGGGGTTGATGAGAAACGTGCTGAAATTCCCGTGGGAAAGCTCGACCGTTTTGCCCTTTTCGTCGGTGAGCGTTCCGAATTTAAGGTCTGCGTTGTCGAGCTGGCTGAACGCCTGCGACGCTGCCTGCGCAACCTCGCCTGACATGGCCAGTATCTCCTCGATTTCTTTGCTCAGGGTGTGCGGTTTGTACCTGAGTATCTTTTCGAGGGAGAACCGGTATTCCTTCATCGTGTCGTGATGTATGAATCCGTTTATGACTTCCTCTGGTATGGACTGTATCTCGGGAGTCATGAAACTTGCGCTCTCGGACATGCGCGTGTACAGGTTCATGGAGCGCTGGTGCAGGGCCAGGCAGCGCTGGTCGGCCTTGTCCTCGTCGCTTTTGAGGTGCGCGTAGGTGTACAGCCTTTCAATGTCGCGCGACATGGAAAGGTCGAAGTCGATCGCCTCCCTGAAAACTGAAAGGGACTCATGCAGCCTTCCCCTGTAGTCGTTGTACCGGCCGAGGCGTTGCTCGATGGATGAGAAGAGGGCTTCCCATTCGGCGTCGCCTGCGAAGAGCGGGCTCAGGTCCCACTTGAACGATGGGTCGATGTCTTTTCTTTCGGGTATCTTTTCAATGGCCACGCGCATCCTCTCAGTATATCTTGGTATATCGCTCGCCGTAAATGTCGAGGTGGACGAAATCCCTGAGCTCTTTCCTGGCCGGCCCCTCCTTGGCCTGCACCATGGGCCTGCCCACCGGTATGGACGCCACGACCTCGTATCCGTCCGGGAGCCCGATCACCTTTTTGCACGCTTTATGGTCCATGAGCCCCACCACCACGGTGCCCAGGCCGAGCTCGTGCGCCCTGAGGCACAGGTTCTGCACCGCGACCCCCAGGTCGAAGAGGAACCACTCGCCGAACATGGTGACGTTCCTGCCGTTGTAGCATCCCGAAACCCCCGTTCTGGCGCAGGCGATGATGAGCGCTGATGCGGACATCGACCCCCTGGCGGCCGGGTTCTTTTCGGAATAGGTGTTGACCACTTTTTCGATGATGTCCTTGTTGCGGACGACCACGAATTCCCAGACCTGGGTGTTGGCCCAGGACTGCGCGCGCCTGGCGGCCTCGAGCATTTCCTTTATCTCTTCGTCGGTCACGTAGTGCTCGGTGTATTTTCTCACCGATCTCCGCCCGTTGATCGCTTCCATGAGCTCCATGATGTTCCTCCTGATATTGGATGGTTCCATGTACAATGGTATACCGGTTCGGGGCCCGTGTATACAAAAAATTGTCCTTCGGGATTATTGTGTTATTACTGCATTTAAAATCAGCATGAAAATTTTGGTCAGCAGGGCAGCAGCGAGCACCGACGGAAAAAGGATTTCCGGGTCATAGAGCCTGAGCCCGGGCTTCTTTGCGGCCATGATTTTCATGAGCAGCTTTGATGAAATGCCCCAGGCCGCCACGAAGAAAGAAATATTTACAAGCCTCAACACGATCTGTTCCATACATATCACCGCTGTTGCGCGCAGCCGATTTCAAGCCGTATGAACATTTTTTCGAATTCATTCCGGATGTCGGTATTGTTCCAGGTGTCTATCTGCCTGCCGTTTTTGTCCGTGAAGGCCGTGCCGTTGTAGTACACGACTGCCCAGAATCCGCCCCGCGGGCATGAAAAATACCGCGCCAGCGTGGATCCACTGAGGACCGTCCGGTGCCATGGATCGACCAGGGAGTATACCTCGCGTGAGGGAAGGCCGACAAAGGCCCTGATCGAGGACAGGTAATTCATTTTTGTCCTGGAGATGTCGGTGACCGCCGATACGGTAGTGAAGGACGCCGTTATTTTCAGCCATGTCCCGCCCGCACGATCGAATGCGGCCTCGTGATGTTCGGATTCTTCGATTTTTTTGAACGGGAAAGAGTCCATGAATGAGTCGAAGTCGTATCCGTCCTGGCCCTGATGGGAAGTGTGCACGACCACGGCCTGGTCCAGGCGCGTGAGCTCGAGCAGGGATTCGGTGTTCAGGTTGTAGATGTCGTCGGGCGGGAGTTCCGGGTCGTTGAGCATGAATCTGCGCGCCCGGCCCCGGGTGTCGTCCATCACCAGGTATACCCCGAACCACGAGTCCTTGAACTTGCTCGTGGGATCAAGGAAATTCGATACGCCGCGCATGCGCGATCCGGGGTCCTTGTCGTAGCTGCCGACAGTGTAAGTGTTGATGACGTCGATGTTTACCGCGTCTCTCGAGAATTTTTTTATGCTGTGCGAGAAAGGCAGGATATACGGTTTCTGCCGGAGCCCGGGCGCGATGTATCCGTACTCGAGCGCAATGCTTTTTTCGGCCGGATCGACACCTGCCGCCACACGGACGATCAGGGACGTGACGTCTGACAGGCGGATGAACAGCGCCGCTGCCGCAACCGCGAGCAGGCACGGGATCAGAACGAGCAATTTCCTGTTCATGACTTTTTATATAAGCACTGAATCGCCCGCGCAACCATAATTTTGAATCCTTTCTTCTTTTTTATGTTGACCGCGCCGCGAATCAGCGCATATTCTGCAGTCATCAATGCCGATGCTCGCCCCGGAGGACCATGATCCGCGAAGAATTGAAGGCCCTTGCAAGGATGCTCGAAGAAAACATCGTCGAAGTGCTGGTGCTTTCTCTCGGGACCGCGCTGCTGATCGTGTACCGAAACCATCCGCTTCCTGAACGATGGATGAGTCATGTCCTGTATTTTTTCGCGCTTCCCGCTGCAATGATAATCCTCGTGTTCAGAAGAAATCCGCTGAATTACGGGCTCAGGCCCGGGAACTGGAGGCTCTGGCTGAAGTTCGTCGGACTGGCCGCGGTCATAATCGTCCCGGTGCTTCTCGTCGCTTCGCGTATGCCTTCCATGCGGAATTATTACTCCGCACCGGACGAGGGTCTCGGTTACTACTGCCTCAAGATGGCAGCGCTCCTTTTCGCGTGGGAGTTTTTTTTCCGGGGATTCCTGCTTTTCGGATTGAAAGAAAAATTTCAGGAAAAGAGCATCTTTATACAGATGGTCCCGTTCGCGCTGATGCACCTGGCCAAACCCGAGGCCGAGGCGCTGTCAACGGTGATCACCGGGACGCTGTTCGGGTTCATCGCGTACCGCAGCGGCTCGTTCTGGCCGGCGTTCATAATCCACCTCATGCTCAATATCGGCAACAGGGTGATCATGGAGATCACGCGCTGAATTGAAGGGAGCTGTCGTTGTATGAAACTGACATTGAAGAAAGAAGATCTTTTTCGGCCGTTCATGATAGTGATTCTTGCCGCGCTTCTGGTCCAGTTCGCGGGCCGCTATTTCGCCGCACGATACCTGATAATCGGCGACCATTTCTATTCACTGTGGCTCATCCTGAGGATCGGCGTCCCTGTTGCTGTGATATTTATTCTGAAAATACCTTTTAATGAGATAGGCCTGGGCAGACCGCACATCGATCATGGTTTCGGGAGGGCGCTTCTGGTCATGGCCGCGCTGCTTGCTGCGGCATTCGCGGGGATTTATTTCTACCAGGGATATTTCGCTTCGTACGGCGGGTCGTTCTCTTCTGGAGGACAGGGCGCATGGGGGCGTTTCGCCAACTTCATGGTGTTCACGCTGTCGACCCTTACCGGCTGGGAGTTTCTGCACCGCGGGTTCCTGCTTATGGGACTTTTTTTTGCTCTGAGCAAATGGGAGAAGGCCGATCCCGCGACAGCTGCTCTTGTCTCGGTAGCGGTGGTGTGGGTGTTTGAGGTGGTCTTTCATTTCACGAAGCCCATGCTGGAGCCTGCCGGGCTGCTTATCGGTTCGCCCATCCTGAGCTACATCGCCCTTCGTACCGGGAGCATCTGGATTCCCTTTTTCGCCCACCTCTCGGTGGAGATACTGTTCATCGCGTCGCTTATTTTTCGATAGGATTCGCTGGAGATGCATATTTATGAGAGTTTTGATCTGGATCGCCGCAGGCGGCAGCCTCGGAGCTGTCGCCAGGTTTCTCATGGCTCGCACTGTTTACCGGTTCACCGGGGCATACTTCCCCTGGGGGACGCTGGCGGTGAACGTGCTTGGATGTTTTATAATAGGGTTTCTTTTCGAATTATTCGAGAGGACTGCTCTGAGCCCCGAGGTTAAAAGTTTCTGCACTATAGGTTTTCTCGGGGCGTTCACCACTTTTTCAACCTATTCTCTGGAAACGATAAATCTTTTTAGAGACGGTGAATTCAGGCTCGGAGCCATGAACGTTGCTCTGAGCAACATTGTCGGGATTGTCGCCGCAGTTCTCGGTATAATGATTGCCAGAATCCTTTTAAAATATTATAAATAGGAGAAAAATCATGAAACTCCCTGACGAAGCGGTCATGCTCAGGATTTTTGTCGGTGAACTTGATCGTCATGATGGAAGACCCCTGTATGAGGCGCTGGTGATGAAGGCCAGGGAGTTGAACCTTGCGGGTGCAACAGTCCTGCGCGGGATTCTGGGTTACGGCGCCAGCTCCAGAATACATTCAAGCAAGATGCTTGACCTTTCGGAGGATCTCCCGCTTGTCGTTGAAATAGTCGACACCGAAGAAAAAATCCACACAATTCTTCCATTCATCGAGGAGACCGTGAAGGAGGGTCTGGTTACCCTTGAAAAGATGAGGATTATCAGGTACAGCCACCGATAACGATTAATCAGTCAGCCTGATCGAAAGCAGGGTGAATACAAGAACCGAAAACACCGCCGATGTATAAAAAATAAAATCGTTGCCCATCGTCATCGCAGCTCCGATGAACAGTGGCCCCGCCGTTTGTCCCGCCCTGAGTATCATTGAATTGACCGACATGTAGGCTCCCCGGTATTCCATGGGTATTCGCTCGGCCAGCAGTGTCTGTGTGGCGGGGATATTGATACCGTTGGCGAATCCGTATATGAAAACAGGCAGGCTCAGAGCAAAAAAACTGGATATGAATTTTGTCGTTATGATGGCCGAGGCATACAGTATGAAACTTACAAGTATGAGCCTTCTGCTTGTGAACCGTCCCGACAGGTTTGCTATGTTCAGGGAACCCACTATTGTTCCGATTGACACGCTTGATATGAGGAGACCTGTTAAAAAAGAATCCGCATTGAATTTTTCATTTAAATAAAACGGGAAGAACGAAAAAAGCACCCCATAAAGAAGTATAAATGTGGCGAGAGTCCCGATAAAAAGCAGGTAAATGCGCGGATTTTTCATTCCTCTGAGCGCATTTTTAAGATATTCTATGATATGTTCATCCCCTTTCGGTTCGGGGTTGTCCAGTATATGCAGTACGGCCATGCCGACAGGGATGGCCGTTATTGAAAGCATAAAGGGATACTGCCATCCCAGCAGGGCCATTGCTCCTCCCATTGCGGGGTAGACGGCTGCACCGATACTCAGGACGGTTGAGTTGTAGCCGAGTGCTCTGAGCCGTGTTTCACCGGAATATAGATCGCCGATGATGGTCAGGTTTAGCGACCCCAGGGCTGCTGCACCGAGGCCCTGTACGAAGCGTAGTGAGAGTAGAAGGCCGAAGTTTTCTGTAAAAGCGCATGCGGTTCCGCTGATACCGAAAAGGAATAGGGAAGGAACCAGCATTTTTTTTCTCCCGATCCGGTCTGAAAGGATGCCGAGAAGAGGGGCGAGGAAAATACCCGGTAAAGTAAACACGGTGATCAGGAGTCCTACCTGCTTTTTGGAGACGCCGAGGGTTTGGGAGATCATGGGAAATGCCGGCGCAATGGAGGTGACACCCTGGACCACAATCAGGGTTACGCAGAATATCACCAGAAGATCCCTGTCACAGAAGAGTTTATTGTTTTCTTTCATTAGTAAGATTTACTTTGATTCGAATAAAGCAATTGAACTAGTGTTACTATGCATTGATGGATAGTATTGTTTTTCATGCAAGATTTTTTCTTCATGGTTGGTTGCTCTGAGCCCGGATCTTTTTACAGTGGTGCTCTGAGCATGAATTTATCATTGGGCAGAAAAATTTAAAAAATTGCTCTGAGCAGCAATTTTTTTCATCAAATTTCCTTCCCCCGTTCGTATTACATTCGGGAGGAAAACAGCCATGTCAAATGCCCCGCGAATATGTAAACCGAATCTGACCTATCACCTCGTATCGCGTTGTATCGAGTGCAGGAACGTCATGAGAGAAGCAAGTATTAAAGAGCTTCTCATTAAGGTCCTCTGTATGGCTCAGGAAAAATATTCCTTTGAAATAGTTCATTATACGATCATGGACACTCATTTTCATTTTATATTCAGGTCCGTTGATGAAGGGGAAACAGTCTCGAGGATCATGCAGTTTATTAAATCCCAGCTTGCACGGCGTTATAATAAAAAAATGAACCGCACTGGTCCTTTTTGGAACGAGCGTTTCAGTGATTTTATTATCGAGTTATCTGAAAATCCTGTCTTCTATTTTTTGTGGCTTATGTGGTATATAGCGTATAATTCGGTGAGATCGGGTCATGTGCGGGACCCGCGTAATTATGCTTACAGTGCCATTAATGCCTATTTGGACAGGGATTATGTTTCACCGGTTAAAATTACTTTACACTCGTATTTTCTCAAGCTTGGCGAAACCTTTGAGGTGCGTGTAAAACAATTTTTATATTTTGAGGAACTTTACCGTAAAAGACTTTATTGTGGCATTTAACACAATAATAAATTTTTATATTAACAATAAATCTTGTCAGTTTTGTAATGTACATTGCTCTGCTCTGAGCAGAATAAATCGGCATCGAAAAAAATCAAAAATAGAAAAATTATATTATAATTGCTTGACAATAAATTGCTGTTTCTATATATAGTAACCAATGTTTCTATTGATAGAAACATAAATAATGGAGCATCTGCATGAAACCTTTTTCAAAGAGATTTTTTTATTTTCAGTGGTGGGGAAACAATAGCGAGCGCAAATAACAGGTCGTCCGTTAAGACATAACATTAATAAAAGCCCCGCGGATGCCCGCGGGGCTTTTCGTTAAGCAAGGAGAAATAAATGCTGCACCCGAATTGTGAGGAGTTTAAAAAGATGACCCCGAAGTTCGACCGTATCGTGATTTACCGGGAAATTGCCGGTGATCTTTTCACCCCGGTTTCGGTCCTGATCAATTCTTTTCAAAAAAATGACGTTTTTCTCCTGGAAAGCGCGAATTTAGATAAAAGCTTTTCGCGGTTTTCCTTTTTTGGATTCAATCCGGCAAAGGTCATCACTTACCGGAAAGGCCTTCTGGAAGTCAGATCGGCAGATTCATTCAAGAAATACAACAATGTGAATCCCATTGATTACATGCAGGGAATTTTAAATACGGAATGTGCAAATTGTTCAGGGGGATACGGCGATTTTTGCGGGGGGTATGTCGGATTCATGGGATACGACATGGTTAATTACATGAAGGTGCTCAGAGCAACGATCAGGGAGGAGGAAAACTCACTGCTCATGGCCTTTTTCCAGGTCGACGAATTTTACGTGTTTGACAACCACTGCCACAAGCTGTATGCGGCCGTTTCGGTCCTGGCCGAAGGGGATCCTGAGGCTGTTTATGCAAGGGCGCAGGAGCGTACATTGCAAATGGCGTCGGAGATCGGGGTTGCTCTGAGCGGCGCAAACAATGAAGCTGCCGCCTCGGAAATCATGCAGGATTTTTCACGAGACGAATTCATGGCCGCAGTCATGGGTCTAAAAGACGAGATCACCAGGGGCGAGTGCATCCAGACCGTGCTGTCGAACCGCTATGAGATAACCGGCCTGTCCGATCCCGTGAGCCTTTACCGGCTCATGCGGAACATCAATCCATCGCCATATATGTTTTTCATCAAGACGGGAAACGAAATACTCTGCGGTACTTCGCCCGAGACCCATCTGAGGGTGACGAACCGCAGGGCCCTGCTCAAACCGATCGCCGGCACCTACCGGTTCGACCCTGCCCGAAAAAAAGAAATCCTCGATGGGCTGCGCACGGATGAAAAGGAGGTTGCCGAGCACCTGATGTTGCTGGACCTGGCCCGCAACGATCTCTATACCGGCTGCGACCATGAATCGGTCAGAGTGACCCAGTCGTTCGAGCCCGAGATATACTCCCACGTCGTGCATCTGGTATCCGAGGTGCAGGGAGATCTCGCGGCCGGCATATCTCCATTTGACCTGTTCTGCAACACCTTCCCGGCAGGCACCGTGTCGGGCGCGCCCAAGGTGCGGGCCATGGAGCTAATAAATCAGTATGAGAAGTCGCCTCGCGGATTCTACGCGGGCTGCGCCGGTTACTTCTCGTACAGCCAGGATATCGACACCTGTATCATAATCCGCAGCGCATTCATCAGCGGCGACAGGG
>JAKLIV010000110.1 GCA_022709405.1 Spirochaetota bacterium | reverse complement strand
CCATGACGAGTACATCGATGAGCAGGTCTTTGATCAGGGAATCACTCATAATGTTGCGTTTTTCGATACAGCGTGAGACGAGGTGATAGGTCAGATTCGGTTTGCATATCCTGGGTGGGTTTGACATAACTGTTTTCCTCCTTTGTGTAATACGAACGGGGGAGGCAAAACAGAAAAATATTTTGCTTAAATCACGGTCGCTCAGAGTAATTTTTTCAAAATAACCACAATTCTCGTGTATTAGCTCAGATTAAACCAAGTTGAAAGAGTCACAAACTTCCAGAATTCATGGCAATATTTATTCCCCATGCTCAGAGCAACATGAGAAAAAATTAGGTTTGACAATAAGGCTCAGACTTTAATTATTCTTTTCAGATATAAATTGAGGATGGTCCATGCATTGACTGATAAGATCAAAAAACCGGTTAAGAAAAATTCGACCCCTGCGAATAAAACATCGACCGGGAAGAAGAAATCAACGGTTAAAAAAGCCGCGAAACAGGCCGCTTTCCTGGAAATAACACCATCCCAGATCGAATTACCGGCTGCACCCGCTCCTGGGACCCCCAACATCATTGAAAAACCCAGATTAAAAGATGATTCCGGTATAGATCTGCTCGCCCCTATCAAGAAAAAAATGGATAAAGCTGAACGAATACTGACAAAAGCGAGCGATTTTATCGAGCAAAAAGACATCGCCGAAAAAAATGAGGAGCCCGAGGACCTCGAAGCTCAGAGCAGGGGCGATGTTCCCATGGGGGTTATCGACCATCTCGATGAGATCAGGGGCCGCCTGCTGACCATCCTGGCCATGCTGATCGTATTCACCGGCGTCGGATTCTTCTTTTCTGATGATTTGCTCAGAGTAATCAACCGGCCATTCGTCGAAAGCGGTCAAAAACTGCATATATTCACCCTCGCAGGCGGATTCATGCTCAAGCTCAAGGCCGCATTCGGATGCGGGGTTGTAATCGGCTTTCCATTTATTGTTTTCCAGGTCTGGAGGTTCATTGCCCCGGCGATATCCATAACGAGCCGGATCTTCATACGCGTCACCCTTTTAGCCGCCATCTTCCTGTTTTATCTCGGCATCGCCTTCGTTTATTTTCTTCTTCTGCCTGTAGCGATTAAAGTCCTGCTCGACTTCATCGGCAACGATATGACAAGCGCCATAGGAGCCGAAAGCTATTTGAGCTTCATCATAATCTTTTCGGTCGGCATGGGGCTTCTTTTCGAGTTTCCGGTCGTCGTCATGCTGCTGACAAAAATGGGGGTAGTCACGCCCTTGTTCCTTACCAAATACCGCAAGCACGCCATCGTGGTGATATGGATCATATCGGCAGTGATCACTCCCACTCCGGACCCCATAAACCTTTCGATCGTCGCGGTCTGCCTTATGGCGTTCTATGAAATCTCAATTCTCGTCTCGAAGTGGATTTATCGGGGCAGAATCAAAAAAATGACAGCATAGATAAAGCCTGCGGGCCTGGCGGCTTATTCCCATGGCGCCCTGGGCATCACGAAGCTCAGAGAAGGTGTCAATTCTCCCTGAATGGAGACCAGGTATTGCCAGCAATTATTCATCTGTGGTGTACTGCCGAGTTGGGATTGTCCCGCGTAGATGAATATCACTCCATGGGGGTCGGGAACGTGATGGTGATACAGACCTTGGTCTGCGGTTCGCGCTTAAGATCGCTGTGGTCGAGAATATTCTCGGCCAGCACTTCCCCGCCGTGTTTTGTGATGATCTTCTCTACAAGCGTAAGACCCAGACCGAAATCGAGCGTATTGTACTGCTCATACACGAATTTACTCATACGATAGAACGGTTCGAATACGACTTTTTCATACTCAACCGGAATTCCTATGAACCCCTCATCGGTCTTTTCGGGCTCGTTGATAACCGAGAGCGAAACATTGTTGTTCATAACATAGAGAAGCACCGCAATCGTCGTCTGCGGTTTCGAAAATTTCATCGCGTTCAGGATAATCTCGTACAGTGCGGTAAAAAAATACTCCTTGTTTATACTGACATGAAACTGGGAGAAAACGGGGCTGTATTCGCTCATCACTATCCGCTGTTTTTTGATACCGATAAATTCGCCGGCCTTGGCAACAACGGCCCTGATTGTCTGATAAAGATCGTAAAACGATGCCCCTTCGAGACTGAAGTCGTTGGATATGATCCAGTCGATCGTTGAAAAAGTCTTGAATGCGTCCTGCGCTATGCGGACGTTTTTTATTATCAGCTCATACAGGCTCGTATCGACCAGGTGCTTCTCCCCCCTGTGCTCGGCCGAGGTATGCATAAGGTCAAGAAGAGTTATCAGAGTGCCAAAGCCGGCTCCCTGGGTGAAGCTGTTGTTGATGTTCCTGAACAGCGACTTGTCCGTCCGGCTGATGTTCCGGCTCAGCATTTTTTCTTTCCATTCCTGCCAATCGAGCTCCACTTCCTCGCTCTCGTTCTTCTTGCGCTGAATGGCCTGCTGTAATCTGTTGAGCTCCAGCCTCTCCTTCTTGCTCTCGGTTATATCATCGCCGATCAGGACATAATGGCTCGCCCTGCCCTCTTCATCCTTGATTGAGGATATCTTGGCCTGGACGCAGACCTCTTCCTTCCTTGCGTTGAGTATATTGATCTCACCCTTCCAGGACCCCTGTTCTTTGATCTCCTTCCAGAGCGCCGGATCGGGAATCACCAGGCTGCCTTCCTCTGAAACTTTCTTCCCGACCATCTCGTTGAATTCCATGCCGCAAATCTGGGAGCATTTCGCATTGACGTATTCAATTTGTCCCTCGCCGTTGATGATGGCGACGACGGCGGGACTCTGGCTTATGGCATGGCTGAAAATCTGGAGATTCCTCTCGATGGTCCGCCTGATGTCGATCTCGCCCTGGAGTTCTTGATTAAGCGACGAGAGCTCTCCGGTTCTCTTGCTGACGATATCCTCGAGGCTGTTCCGGTATTTCTCGAGTTCGATTTCCGAAATTTTTCTGTAGGTGACATCCCGCACCATAACCAGCACCTTTCCGCCGGCGGATGGAGAAAGACGCGCTTCGTAATAATCCATGTGCTTGTCTTTCTGCAGCGCGTATTCGAATATCTGGATGCTGCCGGTTTCAAGCATCTTCTGAATGTGCGGGAGCCCCTTCTTCGTCACTTTGTCAGACCACACTTTTCTTGCAGTGGCCGAATCCTCTTCACTCACGAACGAGCCGTCTTGATTGAGCCTGAAGACCCTATCGGGGATCGCTTTCAGAATTTCCTGATTGCGCTGTTCGCTTTCTTTAAGCTTCTTTTCGCTTTCTATTTTGTAGAATGCCATTTCGAGGGTCGAAGTCAGCATGTTCTTGTTATACGGCTTGAGTATATAGCCGTAAGGCATGGTCTTTTTCGCTCGCTGAATGATGCCGTCATCGGCATTGATCGTGAGATAGATGACCGGTATATCGGCCTTTTCCTTGATCCTTGCGCAGGCGTCGATTCCGTCCACCGCGCCCCTGAGGGATATGTCCATGAGGATTATATCGGGCCGCCAGTTCAACGCTTTTCGTACAGCTTCCTCTCCCGAGGAAACGATATCAACGACACTGTAACCGGAATTTTCGAGCAGTCCCTTGAGCATCGCCGAGGAGGACTGATCATCTTCAACTATCAGGATATTATGAGATCTTTCTTTTTTTATCATATAATCATTCTACACCAGGTAAACCCCTGATTTCAGGGGTATCGCAATAACCTGTCGCCCGAAATCTCCCGGACTTCGCCCTGGTTTTATCGCGGGTAAAAACAGCATTACCCCGACAAAAATCCTCCATGTCCCGAGAATAGTAATTGCATTATTATATTTTTTATATTATAAAAAAAGAATAAAGTCAATTAAAAAGTGATATTAAAAAAGATAAGTCTTTGATTTAATGAACCATTACGGGCTTTGAAACTGCATTATCTGCGGATGACCCTCATCCCGATTTTGGATATTACTGGTTGACAGAGGCGGATGCGTTTCATAACCCTGAAATGCCGAGATAGAATACTGATTTTTGGAAGGCCTGATGGAAGAATTTATTCAGGAAAATGACAGGATAAGCCAGCGGCTGAACGAGCTCTACAAGTTCATCGACAGCCCGTCGTTCAACAAAATCATCAACAAGCTCACCGACTATGCCGAAATCCTCACGATCGGCAAGCTCTCGGGAATAGTGAATTACAACTACCGTCTCAACAGCGAACAGACCAGCGAAATCGTCGATTTTCTGCTCGAAATAAACGCGCTCTCCAAAATCCACAACCTCGCCTTCAAAGGCACCAAAGATCTCGAGGATGAATTCATTTCCAACATATTCTCTGATGTCACTGCCCCGAACAACATATCGTCATTCATCAGCATCCGCAACCTTATTGAAAACAGGCTCACCCACCAGATTCAGCAGTACAACATAAACATGGGAAAATCAAACACGACCCTGGCGATGCCCCTGAACGAGCTCCGCGGGCACGCTAAAACGTACCGCGACATGAGCCAGAGCAAGCTTTCGATATCGACCAAGGCCCAGCACGGTATCATCGCGGCCTCGCTGCATGACGCGTATGTCACCCTTATCTCCAAGTCCGACTGGTGGAACGACCGCACTTACATGAAATTCTTCTTCAACGAGGACGATCCGCTGAAAAAAAGAACTCTGATCCTGTCGCCCAGGGAGCGCATCGGCATAACCGATATCAACGCGAACCTTCAGCACATCATCCAGCAGTTCGCAGATCTGAAGCTCTCAAAGACGATCGAGGAGGAAAACCGCGAACCGAAAGACTCCGAGTTCGAAAGGGTGAGCTCAACGCAGCATGAGCCTAAGGGCTATATCGATAAGATGCTCATGACCCCTTTCGGAAAGCAGTACGGCCACAAGATCGATGCGCTCATTTCAAAAATCTTCTCGAATAACAAAGCCGATTTTCATGAATCGGCGGATGAGATCGCGGGAGCGGTCCGGGACCTTTATGAAAAATTCGAGATGAACCCGCTCATGTTCGAATCATCGGCCCAGTCCGGAAGCGTTGTCAACATCCTCAATCACCTGCTGCTTGAGGACATCTCGCTCAGGGTTTTCGCCGAAAAGTACATCTACCCGGGAAGAAAAGAAAGCTTCGCCAAATTCTATACCGAAAACCAGAAAAAACAGGTTGAGGATTTCATTTTCCAGATTTGCGGGGCCTATTTCGAGGAGCAGTTCAAACCCCTGTTCGCGTTCATAAAAAGCGGCGAGCTGAAAAAATTCGCGTGCGCCTATATCATCAAGAGAATATATCTGAAGTACGGGGAAAACCTCAGCCGTTTCGGCTATTATCTGGTGCGCGCGATCGCCCGCGCCGGAGGGATCAGGGAGCAGTAGAAGTTCCGCCTATAAAACGATTGTCGTCCCATGAGCCTTCGAGCTTTTTCCCGTCCGGCCAGATATAGGTTCCCTGGCCGCTGCGCAGGCCCTTTGAAAAATCTCCTTTATACACTCCGCCCATTGACCACACGAATTCGCCCTTCCCGTGCATGAGGTCGTCTTTCCACTCGCCCGTATAACGGTCGTCATTCGGCCATACGTGCACGCCGGTCCCGCTGCGCACGTCGTCCTTCCACTGGCCGGTATATTTCTCGCCGTTCGCCCATGTGCAGGTCCCGGCTCCTTCGCGCTTGTCCTTCCTGTATTCTCCCTCGTACACGTCGCCCTGGGCCGAAACATACCTGCCCCTGCCCTGCTTCATGTCGTCCTTCCATTCGCCGTCATATTTTCCGCCGCTCGCCCACACGTAGGCGCCGGTGCCGTTCTTGAGATTATTTTTCCATTCTCCTGTATAGGTGTCGCCGTTGGTCCAGGTATATACGCCCCTGCCCTCGCGCAGGCCGTTCTTCCAGGTCCCCTGGTATATCCCGCCGTCATCCCACCGCGCTTTCCCGGCTCCTTCCCTGCAATCGCCCTCAAGGCACTTGAAGGCGGATTTCGGGAGAAGTTCCGCATCAGTGACGAACAAAATTGAAATTATAATCAGCGTCAATCCGAGTAGCCGCATATACGCTCACGCCCGCCCGTATGATTTGATAACGACCCGTATCATGATGATTCATCTGGATTCTTATTCATCAGACGCCCCGTTACGGTCCCCGGCGTCAGCAGCCCACTTTCTTAAGCAGATCGAACTCCACTCCCCTGTTGTCGAGAAATTCGACTCCCATGCCGGATTTCTCATCGTCGGTCTCCTCGTCGCGCACCCATCGCACGCGCGCGCGCGCCTCGACCGGTTCATTGTCATCGACGTAGAGCACGAGCGTTATCTCGTCTCCCTCGTTGAGCGGCTCGGGCGTCGAGATGAAAAGGCCGCCGTTGCTTACATCGATGGTGCTGCTGAAAGTCATTCCTTCGGAATGCACTTCGCATTTGAAGCTCTTTCTAATTCTGTCGAACTTTCTTTTGTCGTCCATATCATTCCCCGATATTCAAAATATCATCACCCCATGCGGGCGGGAACACCTATTTTATCCTATACAACATTATATACAGATTGACAAATATTACAACCTTTTTTTAATATAGATGGCAGCGATATATTCGCAAGATTCAAATACTCGAATTAAAACATAGTTAAATATAATAGCATCAGCGATTTTGACTGCAAAAAAGGCGGTTAACGATTGTTCAACATACAGTCATCGCGAGAAGGCCGAAGGCCGACGTGGCGATCCTTTGGTTTAGAAGTAATGCATAAACATTTCTATGTCTACATAATGACCAACAAGAACAACACCGTGTTATATACAGGCATGACTAACAATCTTAAAAGGCGTGTTTATGAACATAAATCCGGAATACTAAAAGGCTTTACTTCAAGATATAATATCAATAAATTAATCTACTATGAAATATCCGGTAATCCCGAATCAGCAATAGCTAGAGAAAAACAAATTAAAAAAGGCTCCAGAAATAAAAAGCTATTTCTAATTAATTCATTCAATCCCGATTGGAAAGATTTATATGATGACATATAGATCGATGACCAAAGGATTGCCACGGCTTTCTATGAAAGCCTCGCAATGACCGTATGCACCACAAGATTGCAATGATTTTCGTCGAAAGCATCACAAAGGCAGCAGGCGTGGAATGAACTCAAACAGACACCGGATATACTACCTCAGGAAAAAAATAATCTTCCCGCACTGCGTCATGAACGTGGCGCTCGAACGCAGCGCATCGTCCGATGAAATACGCCGCGGAGACTCGATAGTCACCTACCCGGTGAGAAACTTCGTGGACCTGGTTCTATACAAGAACAGGACCGGCACCCTTTCGGAAATCACCGACATCTCCGTAAAAGGAGAAAAGCTCACCCTCGTACTGAAGGGGATAACCAGGGTGAGCCTCAAGAAAATCGACCGCTCGCAGCACGTCCTGCATTCGGGATTTGAAGTCGTCCTGCCTGAAAACCCCGAGCATCTCAGGGAGGAGCTCAGGAAAAAATCGCAGGAGCTGATCTTTCTCATCAATGTCGAGGAATCCGACAAGCTCATCAACCTCATAAATTACCTCGTCGACCTCGATCAGATGACCGACTTCATATCCAACTACTTCGTCCTGAACTTCAGGAAACGGTATTCGCTCTACCGTGAAAACGACATAGCCAGAAGAACCACGAAGCTGATTCGCTTCATCGACGAGGTGATAGACACCGTGAAAAAAAAACGGAGGGACGGCGCAAAATGAAAAAAGACGTCAGAAACAAGGAGGCCTACTACGCGCTCGTATGGTCAAAGCTCTATCGCTTCGACCGGTACACGTCGAAAAGAATACTGCCGGAACTCTCGGGCATAATAGCCCTGGTGACAAAGGTGAAAGGCAGGGAGGAATACCTGATGTTCTACGCATGCTGGCGCGACGGGATGAGGGTCGCGCTTCAAAAGCTCATGGACCCGCTGATCGACAAACACACCGAAATACGCAAGCAGCTCGACCCGGACAATCTCTATTACAAGTACACGCCGGTCGAGACCAGCATCAAGGACCTCCAGGACATCATGTTCTGGCTCATAAAGACCTACAAGCCGCAATTCAACGACGCGGCCTCATTCAAGGACTCCGAGCGCTACATGAACATCAGCGTGACTGAAAGAACACTACGCGAGGGCGAGGTGACCGAACGATTTTTCAGGCCGGTTTAACCTTCCTCAATCCTCCGGCACCGAGAGAAGCAGGTCCTCGGGGGTGTAGATGTGACCCACCCGATTTTTGATCGCGAGATACTCGAGGATATACTTATAGATGGCCGCCTGGTCAAGGGGCGATGACAGCTTGTTGTCCGACCTGGGGGAGAACTGCTGGATGCGCTTGACGTTCAGCGCCCTCCTGTCCGGGTCTGCGATGAATACGTCCTTCTTGAAGAGCCGGTAGGTCTCGAACACCGAGCGGATGATCTCGTCCGAGGTGATGAAGTTGGCGATGCACAGGTTCGAGTCTGGATTGTGAATATTGCGCGAAAAGAACTTGAGCAGGTGCAGCACGATCTCCGGATACAGATACTCGTTGATCAGCACGGTTATCTTCTTCTCGAGCTCCGAATCCATCATGCGCTTTATGGGATAAACCATGTGCGGGATATCGGCGAATCCGGTCTGGGTCTTGAAATAGATGAAATCCAGAAAACGGTCGATGATGTCCTTCTTCATGAAATCCATCTCGCCGTAGGTCCCCTCGAGGATTATTTCTGCGACCACGTCGAGATTTTCGGATTTCAACAGAAATTCGAAGTCGATGAACCGGCTTTCCTGCAAAATGATCTTCCGGTACAGGTCCTTCTCGCTCTCGAAGGTATCGCCGGTATTTCCGTCCCAGACGTCTCCCATATAGTCTCCTGAAATGAAGATAGCCACAGAGGCACAGAGTGGATTATTGACCCCCTCCCATCCTTCCAGTCGAAGCGTTTAGAACATCCTGTTCTGCTTCGACACAGAGCCATCCTGGCCCTAGCCTTACCAAGGGGCAAGCGGCATGGATGCACTCGATTGCGAACAGGCCGCTCTCGGCCATCCATGGCCTACGCGGCATCATTACATCCTGTAAAAGCGATGTTCAGAAAGCAATCGATTGAGGTGACTGAGCGAAGTAAAGTCGGCGGGGGTTTGAAAGACCCATCACCGCGTTCACCGCGTCTCCGCGTGAGTCATCTCCCTATCCCCTCTTTATCTCCATATCTCCTGTTCTTACACTCTGCAAGCCCCGCAAGCCCCCGGCTCCCTTCGATCGCCCATCAAAAGGCTTTTCAGGCATCCTGCCTGCCTTTTGAACTTGCTCATCCATGAGCATCGCCCCAGAGGGGGTTAAACAGAGGCGTAGTATCTTTAAATCCCCCTCTGGGGGATTTAGGGGGCTTGTACAACTCTCTGGTATACTATCGGTGCAAAGATAACACGGACTGAATCGAGAAATTTTTATCCTTCTACAGTAAAAATTCTATTTTTACCAAAAACCGTCCGTCCAGACTCTTTTTTAGCAGCCTAAAAAATTCAAAGAACGGCAAAAAAGGAATTGCATTTATCAAAACCTCTTTTATAGATCACTGCATCATTTAATAATAATTAAGCTCATCTCTAATATCTATGGCGCCCCTGGGCAACAACATACTCAGCATCGAAGAAAGAAAAAAGCGGCTGTTCATCAAGTGGATGCACACCATACATGACTTGACCCTTACTGTCGTTGCATTTATACTTGCATACTTCATAAAAACACACCTGCCGGGGACACTCGGCGGCGTCAGCATAACCCCGAACTACTATGTCGTTCTTCTCATGGTGGTCATCATCTGGTTTCTCACCACGTATCTGCTCAATATATATTCTTTTTTCGTACAGAAGACATTAAAAGATCTATGCAAGGACGTTTTAAAAATTTCCATTATCGGCATGGTCATTCTCATAGCATCTCTGTACATGACTGGTATTAAAGAAGTCAGCAGGCTCCAGCTCGGCATTTTCTTTATTCTCGACGTATCCCTGCTTCTCAGCGGAAAATCAATCATCCTGTTCTTTCTGAATCGCTATTCCCGCAGCGAAGTGAATATCTACAATGTGCTCATCATCGGCAGCAAGAAAAGGGCTGCCGGCGCCATCGGCCTGCTCAAGTCGTCGAAAAGAGGATACAATATCGTCGGATGCCTCGACACGGAAAAGCAGGATGTAGGCAAAGAAGTGCGGGACGGCATCAGGGTCATCGGCACAATGGAAGACCTGAAAGACATTATCCTATCGCACGTCGTCGACGAGGTAATCTTCGCGATGCCGTTGAAGAACATCGATTCAGTCAACGTGTACATGCTCCTCATCGAGGTCATCGGCATCAAGGTCCGCATATTCCCCGACTGGCATATCTACTCTGTGCTGTATCAGCCGGGTATAGCATCAATGTTCTTCGAGGATTTCCACGGAATCCCAACCATGATACTCACCGCGGTCACCTCGAAGCAGCGGGACATCATGTTCAAGAGCTTCATCGATTATTCAGCGGCCATAATTCTGTGCCTGCTGCTTCTCCCCTTCTTTATGATTATCGGTTTAATGATAAAAGTTTTTTCACCAAAGGGAGAGGTTTTCTTTGGACAGGAACGGGTCGGGTTGAACGGCAGGCGTTTCAAGCTGTATAAATTCAGGACCATGGTGCCCAACGCTGAATCCCTTCTTGAGGAACTCAAATACCTGAACGAGGCCAGCGGGCCGGCATTCAAGATCAAGAAGGACCCGCGCATCATTCCGGTTATCGGGACGATTTTAAGAAAGACCAGCCTGGATGAGCTGCCCCAGCTTTTCAATGTGCTTAAAGGCGAAATGAGCCTTGTAGGCCCCCGCCCGCCACTGCCGTCTGAAGTTGAACAGTACGACGTCTGGCAGAGGCGCAGGCTATCGATGAAGCCCGGGCTCACCTGCCTGTGGCAGATCGCACCGAAGCGCAACGAACTCTCGTTCCATCAATGGATGCAGCTCGATCTGGATTATATTGACGGATGGTCGCTCAGTCTGGATTTTTCAATTCTGTTCAAGACAGCGCTGGTGGTGGTCGGGGCACAGGGGAGATGAAAGGCAGAGATTGAACCAGACACGATAATCAAACAGCAGCATCAATTATACGGCTCAACTCACGACTTTTCCTCACCGCCAAGGCCTGGTAAAACTTCGACTATCTCTTCCTCCTGTTCCACGGCACGAAAATATATCGCATGAAAAATATCTTGAACACGAAAAAAAAGGCATAGCCCTTTGCAATCATGACGGTGTTGTAGGACTTGTAAACCCAGGCGATGAAGAAAAGGACGATTAGTAAAAGAAACGGGCCGATATAGACCATCTCCTTTTCCCTAATTTCAGAAATGATCTCTTCAGGGTTTTTCCCCAGCTGCATCTGCTTCAGCATGTACACAGCTTCCTTGATGTTGCCTCCTGAACTGTCAGCGATTTTATCTATAACGCAGTATCTGCGGTCTTCATCGCTGACCTCGATCATGCCGGAGATCACCTGGGTATAATTACGCCATTCGAGCGGCTTGATTTCGATGAAAGTGTCCAGAACCCTTTGATCCGAGGGGCGTGATGAAGCGGCCACGACCTGTGTTTTCTGCGACAGCCGTGTCAGTGTATTCAGGTCTGGTTTCGAAAGCGCGGTCGTATCGTCTATGACAACAACCCTGCCGATGCGCTCGATCCTTCGCAGCAGCTCCTCGACCGAAAGCCTTTTCAGCTTCCTTTCGACCTTTTCGTATTCTTCTCCTGAAAGGCCGCTTGAATCGAGCAGAATTCTCGCAAGGGACTGCTTCCTCATGAACTCATCGAGGTACAGGGTGCCGGGTATGCTTTTAAGAATGGCCGTCTTGCCGACACCACGTGAACCGTAGAGCATTACCGAGATTCCCTGATCAAGGTATTCAGCGAGGACCCGGAGCTCCTTTTCCCGGCCTATGAGGATGGAATTATTTTTAACCGTGATTTCGATCTCATTTTCCACCGTCGACCTGAATGATCTCTTCAGGTGCGGCAACCAGCCGAAAAGATTAAACAGGGCGTCAGACCTGTAAGCCGTTACAAGCCCTTTGCCTGCCTTGATCATGGCCGAGAAGGGCTGTCCCAGAAGTTTCGATATGCGTCCGATACTGACCCCGTTGCCATAGAGGCGGGACGCGAAAATACAGCGGAGATTGTAACAGTTGATATCGTATCGGTCAATAATCTGGCGGCAGTACCTTTTAACCGCATGGCGCAATGCTATGCTGTCCTCCTTGATTAGTATTGAATCAGGCATAATCCTTGCCGCATACTTTTCGAGGTGCGGCCTGATCAGTTTCAGCAGATCCAGGTCCATGGGAACGATCCGCTCTCTTGCGCCCGTACCGCGCACCGATATCGATCCGCGTATGAGATCCAGATCGCCAATTCGCAGTGAACAAACCTCGGAAACCCTGAGGCCGGCATATGCCATAAGCGCTACGGCAATCCGATGCTGGCCTTTATGGATACCCCTGATAAGTCTTTTCAACTCTCTTTCGGTCAGGTATGGGGGAAACTTGCTTGCCGGATTTTTCATGGTTGTCTCTCCATCGTATTAATGTAATCTTGAAGATAAACCTCCACATTCATGGATCTTCAACCGCTATGCACTCCGAAAGGCTCAAATGAGACACACTTTTTTCTATTCTTTAAAAAATATTGAAAAAAATTTCGATAAAAAATAGATTGCATTTTTATCATTGACACTATTAACTGGTGAGGTTTACTTTATGATGATTCTACGATAGAATAAAAAAATCCGGCATGAAAAACCCGCCTATTACGAGGCAACATGATAATTGACCATATCGGTATCGCAGTCAAATCCAGCGAAGAGGGGATCAAACACTGGGAAAAGGTGTTTGGGTACCGGCAAATGACTGAAGTGGTAACCAATACCCGGTAAAAGGTCAAAGTTGCTTTTATGAAAAAAGAAAACTCCATACTGATTAAATTGATTGAACCAGCAGATGAAAGTTCGCCTATATATACCTTCTGCCAGAAGGGTGGCGGACTGCATCATCTCTGTTTCAAAACAGAAAATATCAACCAGGAACTTGCCAGGTTAAAAGGCGAGAGATTGAGAATAAAAACACAGCCCCAGCCCGGCGAGGCGTTCGACAATGAAAATATCGAATTTGTTTTTGCCAAGCAGGGTCTGAATATTGAGGTTATCGATACTGAAAAGAAGTCAGGAATATTATAATTTTTAAGATAATTCTCAGCAAATCATGTTTTGCTATGAACTTCAATAAGTCCATGATATATTGATTTCAAATATTATTATTCGTCATAAATGAAATTTTAAATATAATATTCATGTATTCAGTGTTGAAATGAATAATTGAACTATCAGTAAGAGGATAACTATATCTTATGGAAAATAAAACAAAAGCTTTTACGCTGACAATTAAGAGTTCCCTCGACATCATTTTCAGGCATAAAATAATAATGCTGGTTACATTTGCTGTTATAACTTTTTTTGCTTTGATAGCTATAAAATTTAAAACTCCAATTTATGATGCCAACGTAAAAATGCTGATTCGCGGCCAGAGCGTTACAGCAGCGGAGACATATATTCCCATTGGCGCTTACGGTATTCATTATACTCAGGCGGAAATCGTTAAATCATACCCTGTTCTGAAAAGGGCGGCAATAGCGCTTAATCTCCAGAACCGCCCCTTCGATTATGAGAAGAACTACTGCTCCCAATTAAAAAGAATGTATATCGAATATATGGCGGAAAAAGCAGAAAAAAATTTTAAAAAATACAGCCCCGAACAGCAGCAGCAAATACGGCTTGACGGTGCAATTGAAGACCTCAGAAGAAGGCTGACAGTAACCACTTTACCAGGAACTGATATTTTTGTCATCAATGTTACTGCATTATCAGCTAATGAGGCAATAGAAACAGCCAATATCATCAGCAGGTCATACACGATCTTTGATCAGTTGCAGCAGTTAGCCGAAATCAGCCTGAGGTATGGAGAGTCTCACCCAACAGTGGTACAATTAAAGGACAATATAAAATATGCAACCGATAATCTATCGGGCAAGCCCCTGTCAGATATCGAGGCAATAGGCACTGCCAGTGTCAAGGTCATTGAGCAGGCAATATCAACAGGATACCCGCTTGGAAGACCAAGGAAAATGATTCTCCTTGCTGCCCTTCTTATCGCAGGCTTCTGTGGATTTGGCATTGCCTTTGCTTATGGTTATTTAGATAAAACCACTGATGTCCCATACATTTTAAAATCCAAGATCGAGCTGTAAATCAGGAAAAAGGATTCTTTTCCGATGTGCCCGTGTCTGTATGATAAGCAACTCATCAATTGACCTGTCTGATAAAATATTTGC
>JAKLIV010000011.1 GCA_022709405.1 Spirochaetota bacterium | reverse complement strand
AAACTATAATTTCTGAAGTTGTATTATATGAAAACGAAACATTTATAAATCGCAAATTAACTGATGACATAAATCTCTCCTGTAACCGTAGCATGCTTAGCCATTATTTAAAATGGCAGGCTGGTTTCTGTGAAAGAGAGAATTTGGAATAGTGTAAATTCTCTCAGTTAAATTGCTAATTTCATGTTTGATGTGCTCCTGTTATGCGGATAATTTTAATTAAAACAAATTGTGAGATTAAGTCAATTAAATTTGCTGCTCATTACTCATAATTATTTTAGATGAAAAAGTGAGGCCACGGATGGCCGATTAAAAAGTTTTTGCGCTTTTTGCATATAACGCCACCAGGCCACCCGACGTTGCTCTGACATGAAACAACAATGTAGAGCTTGTGATTTATTTTTCAATCACATTTTTTCAAGGTATTATAAAAGCAATGTGCCGCAGGCCGAGCACCGCAGGCCGGTATTTACCCCCGGCCGAGGAGCGCAAGCGGGTGGCCTGAGTTATGTGAAGTTGGCTGCACCATACGAACGAAAATAATCTTATTGAATGATGACGTACACAAATAAGTGAATCGTAAAAAATACAATTGAGGAAATGAAAAGAAATTATTTCAAATGTATATGAATACCGATTACTTATTGGATTCAGAAGAATCTGGTTCAAGCAATAAATAAAATTTATAATAAGGAGAACAGGGAATAATATGGTGATAAGAAAATAACAAATATTTTATCTTTTTAAATGAATGACGAATAATTATTGGATTATGCAAGTAATAATTGTTCTGATCTGGATTAAGCAATTGCTTATTGATTTGAGAAAGATATGGAAAATGAGTAATTAACTATTTATTTTTTCTCTTTATTTCTTTATCTCTTAATAACGACTGTGGAATTATACGAAGAAAAGTTGTGGCGTAGTATCTTGGTGCAGACAATTTCACATAACGTTTCCGGCGTATGCGACGTTTTCACCGTAGCGCAGCGAAGGTGAAAATGTGCCGGAGCGCCCGTCTTCATATTTTGGGCGCGGAGGCCGAGGAGCGCAGCGACGAAGCGCATGACGCCGTGTTAGGTGAAGCGCCACGCCATATCAGCAACCAGTCAGCCGTAGCCATGGATGGCGGAGGCTGTTGTTCGGAAATATTCAATTCAAAGTATTAATAATATTTTTTAATAATTCTTCACTTCTTGTAATTTCACCATTAACCAATGGTGTTATATTGTTTTTCACAATATCAAATCTTTGTGAGTTAATCGCCATATCGAGCAGTCTATTAATAAAATCGTATTCGAAGTATGAGCGAGCAATAAGTTGTAAAAGTTCTAAATTGAGTAAGCGTTCAGTTAACTGCATCCAAGCGAAAATTCTCGACCGTAGCCGGATCAATGACATGGGGCAGGAGGCTCCTGCGTGCTTCCGGTGTTGTGGCATAGGGGAGCTTTTCAAACAGGTAGCGTAAGTACCAGTACGGCTCCATGCCGTTGGTCTTAGCCGTCTCAATAAGGCTATACATCATTGCAGATGCCGAAGCGCCTCGCGGGCTCCCGCTAAACAACCAATTTTTACGACCAAGAGTGAAAGGACGAATGGCATTCTCCACAAGATTGTTGTCGATGAAAATTCGACCGTCATAAAGATATACGCACAGGCTCTCCCAGCGATTAAGCACATACGTGATAGCCTTGCCGGTGAGACTTTTCGGCGCAATGGCAGGTCTCCGTTTTTCAAGCATATCCTTGAGCTTGTCCAGCACCGGCTTTGATTTTTCCTGGCGAAGCGCGGCTATCTCATCGTATGAAAGTTTTCTATCACGGGCTTCGTCTTCAACAATATATAACTTACGGATGGTGTCAACCACTGTTCGCGCGAATTCGGCGTTCACGCAAGATTTGGTCGCTTCAAAAAAATTTCTCCGGCCGTGTGCCCAGCATCCGGCATGTGTAATGCCGGGGCTTTTGTCGAAATATTCGTAGACCGCAAGCCCATCCGTCTGGATCACGCCCCGATAACCGGCGAGCAATTTCCCGATCACATCCCTTGAGCGTGACGGCACATACTCGTAATAAATCAATGGCCGACCGGCGCCCCCGCCGCGGAACACCCACATCCAGGATGTCGTCGCGTCTTTGCGTCCGGGTTCATCATGCACCTGAACTCTTGTTTCGTCGGCACCCAATATCGGATACAACGTCACATCCGCCATCATTAGCTCACTGAGATTATAATGGGTGTTGAGATATATAAACCAGGAGCACATCGTCGATCGCGGCATGTCAATATCGTAGCGGGCAAATACTTTTTCCTGCCGGTACAGCGGTACCGCGTCGCAGAATTTGCTGGTGCCGATAAAGGCCAGCAGCCCCGGCGTCGCGATCCCCTGCGGTATGATCTGCGGCGGCATCGCCGCAGTCTTCACGCCAGGCTCTTCCTCTTCAACATTCAGGGAGTCCGCCATTGCGTATTTGCGGCGGATATACCGCTTCACCTCAATCTTGGCCGGTATGATGTCGAGCTTCTCGGATATCACATCGCCAATGTGTTTTAATGGCCTGCCCTTCGTGTCTAATTTGTCTTCATCGGGCAAATCAATAACGATCTCAACGCGAGGGAAATGTTCGGGGATGGGCCTGCGCCCGTTTTTACGTCGGGTATGCCCTTTGACTTCCACTTGTTTTTCATTTCCGATTTCTTTTTCGGTATGCGATTCAATCTCATCAAACAAGCGTCCCTGCAGAACCTCTTCAGGGGATAGCTTTTCACTCCTGCGTCCATACAGCTTGAAATTCAAAAGTTCAATTTGCATCTTGAGAAGTTTAATCTCGTTTTCATGTTCGTTTTCTTTTCTCTGGATTTGTTGGTTCGCAGAAAGAATGATCTCGTTGAGTTCTTCAAGGGTGGGGAGCTTTTCAAATGTGCTGATCATGGCGCCATCATATATGGCCGCACATGATCAGCAATTATTTTTTTCGTGTTGCCGCACATTATGCAAATTTTTTTGTTTTTCCCCTTCAGCTCGCAATTGAATATTTCTTCGCCGCATGCGCATTGAAAAAATCAAGCCCCTGTAAAAGCCAGCGAAATTCCTCGCGCGTCATCTCGCGTACCTCGCTCTCGCTCCTGGGCCAGCGAAACTTGTCCGCCTCAAGGCGCTTCTGCCATAAGCAGAATCCCGTGGCATCCCAGTATAGAATCTTAAGCATGCTCTTCGTCCTGTTGCAAAAAATGAAATAGCTCCCGCTGTAGGGGTCCATCTTCATCGTCTCATGCACCACCGTGGACAGACCGTTGATCGATTTTCTGAAATCGGTACGTCCCGGACGCAGATATATTCGCGTATTGTTTCGTATTTGTATCATGGCTTATACCCCCACCAGAGCCAAAACAATATTTCGTAGCCTGATGGGATCGATGCCTTCACGCAACCTGATTCGGATTCCTTCCAATTCCAGCTCGATCGTCTCTTCATTATGCGCTGCCTCATGCCGGGGTGAGATCTCGACCAACGGCATCCCCTCATCTCCGAGTTTCGTTTTCCATGCCGAAAATGATGTGGGATTGAGATTATTTCGCACGCAAAATTCGGACTGTGCAAGTCCGCTTTTCTCCCATGCCGCCAGGTGCTCAGCCCACTCTTCACGCGTCCGTCGAATCTTTGAGTAATTTTCTCGTTTCATACGTCCTCCTTTATGGTAAATTGCGGAAGACTATAACACACATGGTCCCGGCTTGGCAAGATGGGGTTAACTGAACGCTTACTAAATTGAAGAAGTGGTGCTCTACCAGTGTATGCCAAATTGATTCTTTTGTGAATATTTGTAAATGATACGCAGGTATTGCATTATTTTTAATTTCAACATTTATCATCTGTTTTAACAGTTCAATATTTTTATATATTTCCGATTGAATAAGTTTTAAAAATTCAATTTGCTTATTCCTGATTTCTTTTTCTCTTCTCTTCCTTTCTAAACGAAAACTTAACCATACTCCAAAGGAGACAGCAAGAAAATTGAAAAGAATTGTAAAAATTGTATTAATATCAAAACTACACGGGCAATTTATTTTTAACAAATCATTTAGCATGATAAAGTACTTCCTTATTTTAGGCAAGGCTGTAAATATTAGAGAATCCTTTTACAGCCTTGCCAATATTTTGCTATAGTTACATTTTAGCCAATAATTCACTTTTCTTTTTATTAAACTCATCTTCAGTTAATATTCCTTGATCCTTAAGTTCTGAGAGTTTTTTAATTTGTTCTGGAATACTCTGATTTGTTGATGAGCTACTATTTGAAGATTGTGAAGAAAATTTAGACCTGGCATCATTGACTGTTTTTACAATTTCTTCTCCAATTTTCTTACTCATAATCTGAACTAATTCAATTCTTGTACCAGCACTACTTGAAATGATAACTTCCGACATAATAAGGCCCTTTTTGAAAGATGCACCTCCAACCATGTTCAATGGAATTTCTACAAGCCATTTTTTTAATAGAAATTTTCCAGTATGAAAAACCCTTTGATTTGTTACAACAAGTGTACCTGAACTATTATCAGATTCAACCTCTTGACCCCATGCGTTTTTAGGTGCACTACCTGCTTTGAGGTTAATTTGAATGCTATTAAATTCTTTAATAACCTCTTCCCCCGGATGTAGTACTTCTGCAATTTTTGAACCCATTATGGACCTCCATTGATTTTAAATAATGCTGCATTTAAAAATACCTTCAAATATAATGTGAAAATCATTTTTCAAAGTTGTACCTATACTTGGAAAAAATCCAAGATAATGATTATTGATGTATAGCTCACCCTTTAATGTGGATGACTTAATAGTAACAATTTCAATGTCAGCATTTTTGATTTTTGATTGGCTTTCCCCATTCATATTGCAATAAACGAAATTTTCAGTAATAAAAAATCCGGTTTTTCCGGAACCAAAAGGCGATGAATCAAATAATAAATAAACATTTTCAGTATTCTGGTCATTTGCACCATAGCTTTTAAATGCATTATTTCTTTTTTTCTCAGGTATATTTGATAAAATATAGATATTGCTACTTTTTATCGATTTGTCATTAAAGAGTTTAGTGAAATATTTATTAAGAATATCTTTTGAATAATAATGATCATTATTAGGTTGTCTATTGGAGACCTCGTGTTCATATATACTGCCACAATAATGACATACACCGTCTGTTGAATTGAATTGCGCTCCACAATTATTACATTTCATAAAATACAATTATATCCTTTCAAACAATTTGTAAATCAATATTAATATCCATGTTGGTAAAACGCCGCCACGGACGGCGGCGTCCCGATAAGCTGGCGTGGCGTTTCACCTAACATCTCAAGCATAGCCGAACCTGGCCGCAGGCCAGGTTGCCGAGCGCCCCGCCAGCAAGGCGCACTCTAACTTCCCCAAAACCGCGCCGCAGCTGGCGGGATAAGCGCGAGGCCGAGCACCGCAGCGAGCCTTAGCGAGCGAGGAGCGGAGCGGTTATGCTTTGTTAAGCGACGTTCGACTGGACGCACAGGGCCCTCACGCCTTGAGAAAATAATGAATTTTACGGTAATGCTACAAATGATCTCTATAAAGTTTATGCGAATCTATTAAGAAATAACCACTATAAGCATAAGTGGTTTTATTGTTTGGGACACCATGTGGAAATGCGTAATTTGCTCGATTGCTTAAAAACGCTTAACAATGACGTAAAATGAGCATCTTTAAAACTGTAACCCAAACAATAAAACCACCATGTTCCGATTTTTATTCATCTTATACAGTTGATCACGCATATTATACAAAGAAAAGCAAGGATCCACCAAAAAGCTCCAGGGCCCTGTAGCGTCCACAGGCGGCCGCGTTAAATAAGGTTCTTATTGCCTTTTAGTTTTATGTTTTATCCTTTAATTTCTTAATTCAGAAAAGGCAACCCTAAAAAATAATAAAAATAAAAGCGGCCGCCGGTCGAATGTCGCTTAACGTTTTGCTTATGCGACGTCGCGCGGCTTTTTGCGCGATGTGGCGAAGCCCGAACGACCGCCAGGGAGTGAAGCGCATAAGCTTTGTTATGTGCCGTAGCCAGCCCTCACTCAACAAGATCGCCGAAGCCAGGACGGCTGAGGCGTTTTATTATATGTTGTGTTTTTTATAAAAAACGATATATTCTTTTATAACTATTTTTAAGCCTTTTAATCATTAATCCAATTACTGCTTGATTTACTATATCCAGTCTCTCAACAGCTGTATTAAATGATTCATAATTAATTTTAATCACTTTAACTACATCAGTATATGCGATTGCAGTATTTAAATACTGATGATTTATTTCAATTACACCTATTAGGCCAATACATTCACCAGGGACTACTCGACCAATAAGAACATTTTTACCATTTTTACTTTTTCTATATAAAGCTATCTCACCTTCTATGATAATATAGCAACAGTACGCTGGATCACCTTCACAATAAATTTTGTTTTTTGAATTGTAAATAGTAATATCATTTGTATTATGATGGAATAATTCAGTGAATATTTTCTCAAGATTCATGTGTAACTCCTTATCATGATTTAACGTACTAACTTTAAAAAAATAAAAACATGCATTATTTAACAATAAGTCAATATAACCTATTCCACATCCATGACTTGTATTGTTTCAGCTTCAAGCCTTGATTTCAGAAAAAGTTCGAGTCTTTTTCTGTCAACGACAGAAGCTCTGTATTTCCACTTCACCAAAACCGTGATCTTTTTGGTAGAAGAAAAATCTTTTACTGAATGAACTACTAAATCACCAAAAGAAATTGACTCAATTGACGGAAACAGGATGTTAACCTCTCGTACAGCTCGTGCTATCAGCCGGTCTTTATCTGTTAAATCTTTAAGCTGATTCTGTAGAATGAGTATTTTTTCATCTTTGGACTTGACGCTTTCAATACTGTTCATGTCTTGCGAATTAATTCTATCCATTCCCGTGTATTGTATAATTTTTAAATCTGCTCCTTTGAGATCATAATTTTCTAATTGGAGGTTTAAATGGGATTTCATATTTTCCGATAACGGTTCGCCGATAATGGTTACTTCAATAACTTTTTTTGACGAAGTATATATATAATTTCTATTAATAACCTTACTTTTCTCGAAATTAAAATTGTTTTCGATGTATTTATTTGCATTTTTCTTAAATGTAGATTGTGATATAATGTCATATGCCATAAAAAAGCTTGGAAATATAAGTCCAATTGATATTATGAGTATATAGCGATGGAATTTTTTTTCAGCTGATTTTTCAATATATGTTTTTTTCTTAAACTGAAATAATTTGACGAATATGAATGTTGAAAGACCAATAAAAAAACTGTTTATTATATAAAGATAAAAAGCACCCATGAAATATTTTAAATTACCAGAAGCGATTCCATAACCTGCCGTACATAGTGGTGGCATTAATGCTGTAGCTATAGCCACACCTGGTATTGCGTTTGAGATCTTATCTTTGCGTGAACCAGCAATTATTCCTGTTGCGCCACCGAAAATTGCAATTAGCACGTCGTAAACCGTAGGGTATGTCCGTGCGAGTATTTCAGATTGCGCGTCTGACAACGGAGAAATAAGAAAAAAAAGAAAGGAAGTTATTATGCTGATTAAAGTCATTATTGACAGGTTTCGCAGGGACTTTTTTAGTAAATCAAAGTCATAGATACCAAGTGAAAGTCCAGCACCCATGATAGGTCCCATTAACGGAGAGATTAGCATTGCACCTATGATGACAGCAGTTGAATTTGTGTTTAATCCAAGCGACGCGATAAAGACCGCGAAAATAAGAGTCCAAATGCCTATGCCCTTAAATTCAATCGAACGTGAAATTGATTCAACAGTCCCCTGTTCGTCAGTATCAGCAGAAAGATAAAATATACTTTTCATAAAATTGTAGAAATTTTTTTTATCAATTACTGGTTCTGTCGATTGATTTTGTTTTTTCTTATTGCTCATCTTAATCTCTCTAATTAATAAAATATTGTTTTATTGGATAAAACATAATAGAATTCACTTCTGCCCGGCACGGACGCCGGGCGCCCCGTTAAGTTGGGCTGGCTATGGCACATAACTATAATTGTCTGTAAAAGCCTTCTTGATATAAATCAACTACAAAAATGAATATATGAAAAAAAGATACTATAATTGTAATAATGCTTGACGAGATACGAAACAAATGTTAAGTTATAGGTGAAATGAAGGAAATGGGGTATACGAATATGGATGAAGAAAGATACGAAAAGTATGTAATGCCGTTTATAATCTTTTTCGCCAAAGATCCAAAGTACATTTCAAACAATGATATACAGAAATATCTCGTTGAGAACCAGTATCAAAATGATACGGAAATGATAAGAGCGTTGCATGACTATTACGAAGAGCTGAATATTCCGCGGTATGTACTCGGAGTAACGGTGAAAGATCTGAATGCCGAAACCGAAAAGCCCGTGCCGCTGCCTGAAAAATACAGTGAATTTATCAACAGCTTGAAGCTTCGCCGGTACAGCCCGCGCACGGTAAAATCTTATTCTTCGGCCCTGAGGGCGGTTCATCGGTGGCTTTACATCGAGCACGGTTCGTCGGTCGACGTTCTCGGGCCAGACCTGGCGCTGAAATACTTTCTTCATCTGACCGATGCCGCAAAGGCGTCGTATTCGACCGTGCGCATCCATCGGTTCGCGGTCGAGTACTACCACAATATCATACTCGGGCGGCATGTCGACTTTTCGTTCATGAACAAAATGAAAAAGGGAACCCATATCCCGACGGTGCTCACGCGCGCCGAGATCGTGCTGATAATAAAGAAAATCGTCAACATGAAGCACCGTCTCATGATCTCGCTGCTCTACTCCTCGGGACTCAGGGTCTCCGAGGTGATCAACCTCCGCGTCTCGGATGTGTCGCTGCAGGACCTTACGCTGAAAATACGGCAGGCCAAGGGAAGAAAGGACCGCGTGACGGTTTTTTCACAGGATCTGGCGGGGCTTCTCGCCGATTGCATGGATGGCAAAAAGGCTTCCGATTATCTGTTTGAATCAGGATATGGTGACAGGGGCAGACTGAACGTGCGCACGGTACAGGCCGTGTTCAAGAGGGCCCTTGCAAAAAGCGGGATCAGGAAAGAGGCGTCATGCCACGACCTCAGGCACAGCTTCGCTTCGCATCTTCTCGAGTCCGGCACCGATCTGCGATACATCCAGCTTCTGCTTGGCCACAAGAACATCTCGACCACGACGATCTATACAAGGGTGGCTTCTCCCCGGCTCAAAGGGATAAAAAGCCCGCTGTGAGCCCGTGGTTTTGCCCTGATGAATTTATAAATCAGTCGAATATCTCGGGCACCTTGATCTTCAGCTGGTCGAGCCTAACCATGAAGCGCTCGAAGTCCACGACATAGGTCTTGCCTGAACAGGCCAGGAGAATCCTGTCTCCGAGCTTCCCCGCGATCCTGAAATCGAAAGGAACCCGGATGATGCTTCCGGAATAGTCCTGGGCCCACAATCCCCCGGCGTCGGCGAAAACGAATCCGCCTGATGCGATCTCGATCGAGCTGATGTCCCTGAACCTGCGTATCTCCTTCTTGGCTTTGCCCTGGAACGTGAACCTGACAAGCCTCCAGTCGCCCGCTCCGCCGGCGACATAGTATACTGCGTCGTCCGTGAACGATGCGCGCGAGGACGATGCCGAGATGTTCGACACGATCGCTTTTGCGGTCCTGAGGTTGACTGCGCTGATGTAATAGTTTCCGCCGCTTCCGGCGATTATTCCGAGCACCTTCCCGCCGGCCGCAAGGTAGACCTGGTAGTATTTTTTGTCCGGCGGGCTGAATCTGTCCTTTACGAGCGCCGCGGGCCGGCCGTCCTTCATTTCCAGCGAAAAGACCTGGTGGCCCCTGTAGAAGTAAACCGCGCCGGACCGGACGGCGAGCGCCCTGATCGGGTCGCGCGCATCATCGAACGTGATTTCCCTTTTTCCTGAGCTTCGCGGGTAAAGCGTAATGTCACGACCGTCGCTTGCGGCGATGTCCATATCGCCCGAGCACGCGAACACGTCGACGCCGGGCAGTGAAAGCGTTTTTTTGCCGGATTCGGGATCGACGATCCCGATTTGATCTCCGTCCCGGTAAGAAAGGCATGAGCCGCTGGATGAGAGGTCGTCCCGCTTATAGCGGCCGGTTGAGCATTCCTCGAGAAGGCCGACCGCGAGCCTGTCGGTCGAAGACCTGTCGCTTTCGCCGAATTCGATGATCGCGTCGTCGAGCGGGGTCTCGCTATGGGGAGAGCATGCGAGTGCGATTGCGGCTGCGAGAAAGCATGCGGCGACGGCAGGCAGTCTCACTTTTTTCTTCGCCTCGCCAGGATCTTTTCGAGGGCGCGGCTGATGTAGTCGCTTCCGTAAAGCTCGATCATTTTCATCGCCGCGGTAGATTTCGCCTTGAGGCTGAATTTCGAGGTGGTGATATATATCCCGCTCTTGCACTTTTCGTCGTTGATTCTCTTGTAGAAGTCGAGTATCTGGCCTTCGGTTATCTCCCGCGTCGTCCTGTTGAAGTATATGAGCAGCGGGGGATCGTTTATGCGCTTGATGTTGTAGGCCCTGTACTGGTATTCGTTCGGGGTCTGCTTTTCTTTCGCTATGATATTGTACTGCATCCCGGTTATGACCTCTGATATCAGGGTCTGCAGCTCCTCGAGGGGCGACTGGAAAAGGGTCATCATGTACTTGTTCTCGATGATTTCCCTGTACGAGTCGAGCTTGATGCGCACGCTCCTGAAATCGGGGTTTTCGGACGCGATTTTCTCCCAGTGATGGATGGCCTCGTCGATCTTGTTCTCGTGCTCGTACGCCTCCGCGAGCAGGAACCGGTATTCGTGGGACTCTTCGGTGTTTTTGGGAAGGTGGTTGAGCCCCTGCTCGAGCTCATCGATCACTGTTTCGTAGTTTTCGTTTTCGAAATGGATCTCGCCGATCTTGTACAGGCATTTTATGAAGAAATAGCGGTCCTTCCTGGCGAATTCGAACATCCTGAGCGCGTTTTCGTAGTCCTTTTTCATCTTGAAGATCAGGCCGAGGTAATAATGGGCCTCGACGTTTTCTCCGGCCGAGCTCAGGGACTTCAGGAGGTACTGTTCGGCCTTTTCGTAATCCGAAATCTGAAAGCACGATATGCCGAGCGGAAGATAGCTGTCCTGCAGGTTCGGGTCGAGCACTACTGCCCTGGTCAGCAGCTCTTTGACCTTCTTGTAATCCCCCTGACGGTAGAGAGCGTGCCCGAGACGGTGGTTGGCCTTCACGTCTTCGGGGTTGAAGCCGAGAATGATCTTGTACTCCTCGATCTCCTTCTGCCAGCTCTTGGTCTCGCTGTAAAGAAAGGCCAGGTTGTAGTGTATGTCAAGCTCCTTGATATGGCTGCCGTAATCGGGGATCAACAGAATGGCGTTGAGCTCTGAGATGGCCATGAGATACTGCTTCTGCTTTATCAGTATCATCGCCTTGAGGTACCTGGCGGGAACGTAGTCCTTCTTCTTGTCGAGGATTTTTTTGATTATTTCCGAAGCGGCGTTTATATCGCCCGCCTCAAGGGACTCCTCGGCCTTTCTGATTTTCGCCGGATACTGGAATCCCCTGATAATGAAAAGCGCCGATATTATCAGCACCAGAAAAAAGATGGCTGCTATGTATTTTATCATGTCATGCCGGCCGAAATGGAACACGCCCGCCCGTAACGGGCGAATCAAACCGATGTTATTTTTTTATAAGAGCAATAAGGATTATTACTATCTATCCGTACTGAACAATTAGTCAACACTTTTATGGGCACCTCCAATAATCGGGTTTTTTCGTCGCCCCGGGCACGGTGCGCGCCATTTCATGATTGACAATAATGCGGTGCGGATGCATTTTTACTGCCTGTTTTAAAAATCATGACAGAGAGGTTCGGCCTATGCCGCTGATAGGGATAATACTCGGAAGCGACTCAGATCTACCGAAAATCCGGAACTGTTTCGAGACCCTCGACGAGTTCGGCGTCGATTACGAGATCGTCGTCTCGTCTGCGCACCGCTCCCCGGAACGCACCCTGGAATGGGCCACGGGCGCCGAAAAGCGGGGCGTCCGGGTGATCATCGCCGCGGCCGGCGGCGCGGCCCACCTTCCCGGCGTTGTCGCAGCGCACACGTCCCTGCCGGTCATCGGCATCCCGATCGAAACGGCGATTTCGGGCGGCCTCGACTCGATCCTGTCGATCATACAGATGCCGGCCGGGGTCCCGGTTGCGGCCATGCCAGCGGGAAAGGCGGGCGGGGCGAACGCCGCGCTTTTCGCCCTGAGCGTGCTCGCGCTGGCCGACGATTCACTGAAAGAAAAGATCGCCCGCTTCCGCGAGAAGAACGCGGCGAAGATAGCCGAACGAAGCGAGAAGCTTGCCGCTCTCGGGTACAGGAAATACATCGAAACCATGAAATGATTCAGCCGCGAGGAAAACAATGATAGAACACGCCATCAGTATCCCAAAGGAACGGGTCGTCATCCTCGATTTCGGCTCGCAGTACACCCAGCTCATCGCGCGGCGCATCCGCGAGATGAACGTGTACGCCGAAATCGTGCCCTTCTTTCATCCGCTCGCCGACATCCAGAAGGAAATGCCGGCGGCGATCATACTCTCGGGCGGCCCATCGTCGTTGTACGAGAAAGGAGCGCCCAGGGTCGACGAGGGGATTTTCAGGCTGGGCGTCCCGGTGCTCGGGATATGCTACGGCCTGTACCTGGTGGTCAATGCGTTCAGGGGGTCGAGCGAGGCGGCGAAATCGAAGGAATACGGCAGGGCCGTCATCAACATCGCCGGCAAATCTCCCCTGTTCACGGGCCTCAGGAAAAAGGAAACGGTGTGGATGAGCCACGGCGACAAGGTGGTCGCGCCCCCGAGGGGATTCACTGTTCTCGCCTCGTCAGAAAACGCAGAGATAGCCGCCATCGGCGATGAGAGCAAAAAGATCTACGGCGTGCAGTTCCACCCCGAGGTGTACCATACGGTCAACGGCGGCCGCGTGCTCAAGAACTTTCTTTTCAGGATATGCGGCCTGAAGCCCACCTGGACCATGCGCTCGTTCATCGAGACCTCGGTCGAGGCCATAAAACAGGAGGTCGGCGACGGGACCGTGCTCCTGGGCCTTTCGGGCGGCGTCGACTCCTCGGTGACCGCGATGCTGCTCCAGAGGGCGATCGGCGACCGGCTCTACTGCGTGTTCGTCGACAACGGCGTGCTCAGGAAGGACGAGTCCCGGAAGGTGATCGAGCGTTTCAGGAAGCACATGAAGCTGAACCTCATCCACGTCGACGCGTCGAAGCGCTTCCTCGGCAAGCTCAAGGGCGTCGAGGAGCCCGAGAAAAAACGCAGGATCATCGGAAGGGAGTTCATAGAGGTGTTCATGGAGGAGGCCAAAAAGATCGGCCGCTTCGATTTTCTGGCGCAGGGGACCCTGTATCCGGACGTGATAGAATCGGTCTCGACAAAGGGGCCCAGCGACACGATCAAGAGCCATCACAACCGCGTGCCCGAGGTGCTCAAGCTCATCAAGTCGGGTAAAGTGATCGAGCCCCTGAAGGAGCTGTTCAAGGACGAGGTCAGGGAGCTGGGCCGGGAGCTCGGCATGGCGGATGAGCTCGTGCGCAGGCACCCTTTCCCGGGCCCGGGACTCGCGATCCGCATAATCGGCGAGGTGACCCCGCAGCGCATAAAGATATTACAGGAGGCCGACGACATTCTGATTACCGAAATAAGAGAGGCGGGACTGTACGACCTCCTGTGGCAGATATTCGCGGTCTTTCTCCCGGTCAGGTCTGTCGGCGTGATGGGAGACAAGAGGACCTACGAAAACGTCATTGCGATACGCGGGGTCACGTCGGTGGACGCGATGACCGCAGACTGGGCCTACCTGCCCGAGGGAATACTGAGAAAGATTTCGAACAGGATCATCAACGAGGTCAAGGGGATCAACCGGGTGGTCTACGACATTTCTTCAAAGCCGCCCAGCACGATCGAGTGGGAGTGATTTCAGATGATCTCGATCTTGTTTTCTTCAAGCTCGTCGACGAGCGAGCTCAGTTCGAGTATCTGGGATATTCTTTCGGGGAGCTTGGTGAGCTGAAGTTTTTTCTTCTTCTGTCTGAGTATTTTAGAGAGCTTGAGAAGGACTGAAATCCCCGAGGAATCGAGATAGTTGACTTTCGAAAAATCGAGGGCGATGTCCTTGTTTGTCTTGTTTCCGATGTCGAGAATCCATTCTTCGAACCTCTTGATGTTGGTGATCTCGAGGTCTCCGTCTACCGCGATTATCGTGACTTTTTCGAGGTCGGTGATCTGGAAAGTATTTGGATCGATCATGGGTGAACCTTTAATCGGACGTCTGATTTGAAACAAATATATATTGTATCATCCATTTTTCAAGCATAAATTGTCACGCACTTTTTTATTAAAAAAATCTTTCTTCCATTTCCAGCAGTTTCTTTTTAATGTGCTCTCCACTGGAGTAACGCCCCAGGGTTCCGTCGGACCGTATGACCCGGTGGCAGGGGACGAGGACCGGGAACCTGTTTTTCGCCATGGTGTTGCCCGCAAACCTCGCTCCGTTCGGGCAGCCTGACCTGGCTGCAAGGTCCCTGTAGCTTATGGTTTTTCCCCATGGGATGCCAAGAAGCGTCCGGTAGACTTCTTTTTCCCGGTCGGTGAAACCATCGAAATCGAACACGAGACCTTTCGCGATACTCTCGCCGATATCGACCGGCGCGCCCGAGAAGTACCTGTCCAGAAATTCCAGCGCGAGTGTTATGTGGATTGAAGCGTTTTTTCCCGGACCGGTCCTGAAAGAGGCCGGGAGCGGACGCAGACCGTCCAGGAAAACGCAGAAGCCGAGCCCGCCGGTGTTCGCGCCCAGGCCGATGGGGCCGACGGGCGAATGAAAAATCCCGGTTTCGGGGTTTTTCAGCAGTTCATTTTTTCTTATCATGCTCCTCGAGCTGGGCCATTGCTGTGGCCCGGTCGGTCCTGAGCTGGGCGATGAGCTCTTCGGGCGAATCGAAGCGTTTTTCGGGCCTGATCCTGCCCACGAATTCGACCGTTATCGCGGTGTCGTAGATGTCTTCACTGAAGCCGAAAAGGTGCGCCTCGATGGTCTGCCTGCCCGCTGAGAAAGTGGGATTGAAACCGATGTTCAGCATACCCCCGATCCTGCGCCCGCCCGGCAGAACCGCGACGATCGAATACGACCCCAGCGCGGGGATGACCTTGTCCTCGTCGTCCGGCAGGATGTTCGCGGTCGGGAATCCCAGGAGCCTGCCGCCGCGGCCTTCTCCCCTGACCACCATGCCCGACAGGGAATAATTGCGGCCCAGGAGCTTTCTGGCCGTGGGGATGTCGCCGTCTTCGATTATCCGGCGGAGCCAGGTCGACGATATGGGCCTGTCCCCGATCATCTCCTCGTCGACGCGCGTCAGGCCTATGCCTGTCCGGGAGCACAGCGCGGTGAGAAATTCGATGGTCCCTTCGCGGTTTTTGCCGAACGCGTGGTCATAGCCGATGACCAGCTCGCGCGCGTCGATCTTCGTGATCAGGATGTCGTTGTAGAAATCCCCGGCGCTCATCTGGGCCATTTCCCTGGTGAAGTGCAGCATGATGATGTTGTCGATCCCCAGGCCGAACAGCGCGTTGACCTTTTCGTCCGAGGTGGTGATTATCTTCAGCGGTATGTCGGGATAGAGGACTTTCCTGGGATGGGACGAGAACGTGATGACCACCGCGTCTCCGGAAATTTTCCTGGCGCGTTCGAGGAGCTTCGTGAAAATCGTCCGGTGCCCGACATGCACGCCGTCGAAGTTGCCGATGGTCACGACCGGGTTCTTGAACAGGTTCTTGTTGTCCGGTATCGTATGGTAGATTTTCATTTCATCCGTTCCTGGATTTCCATGGCGTCGAGTATCACGAGCGCGGCCATGGCCTCGATAACCGGGATGACGCGCGGCACGATGCAGGGGTCGTGCCTTCCCTCGATGGATATAGTCCGGGCGGCCCCGCCGGTGTCAATGGTTTTCTGGGGCAGCTCGATGGACGGGGTCGGCTTGACCGCAACGCGAAGCACGATCTCCTGCCCGGTCGAAATCCCCCCGAGTATGCCGCCCGCGTTGTTGGAAAGAAAAGACCCTGCGGCCATTGCGTCGTTGTTCTCGCTGCCCTTCATGCGGGCCGCAGAGAACCCCGCGCCGATCTCGACGCCCTTGACCGCGCCGATCGAGAACATCGCCATGGCGAGGCGGGCGTCGAGCTTGAAAAAGACCGGGTCGCCGATGCCGGCCGGGACGTTCCTGATAAGGAGCTTGACCACTCCGCCGACCGAATCCTTATGCTTTCTCGCCTCGATCACGGCCATTTCCATGTCATGGGCCCTGTCCGGATCGGCGGCGCGCACCGGGTTGGCTTCAATATTCATCAGATCTTCCTTTTCGCCTGCGACGCCCGCGATCTCCTGCGCGAACGCGGTCACCTGTACGCCGCGGGAGGCGAGGATCTTTTTCGCTGCAGCGCCGGAAGCGACGCGCCCTACGGTCTCGCGGCCCGACGAGCGGCCGCCGCCGCGGTGGTCGCGGATCCCGTATTTTTTCCAGAACGTGAAATCCGCGTGCCCGGGGCGGAACACGTCGCGGAGCGCTTCGTACTTCGAGGAGTCCTGGTCGCGGTTGTACACGATCATGCATATGGGGGAGCCGGTGGTTTTGCCCTCGAACACCCCGGAGAGTATCTCGACGCGGTCGGATTCGCCGCGCTGGGTCGTGACTTTGCTCTGGCCCGGCCTGCGGCGGTCGAGCTCGGCCTGAATGTCGGCCTCGGAAAGATCGACGCCGGGACGCACGCCGTCGAGCACCGCGCCCAGGGCCTTCCCGTGGCTTTCGCCGAACGTGGTCGTGCGGATTATTTCGCCGAACGTGCTGGGCGAGACCATCTTCAGCATGAACCATGAGGACAAGTCGTCGGCCAGGAGTTCGTGCGAGCGGTCCTGGTTTTCTTCGTTCACCACGAAGACGATGTCGGCCGTTTTTCCGATTGCCTCGTAAATTGACGCGTTGCGCTCCCGGTTTTTACGCGGGCCGTCATCCCCTTCGAGAAAGGGCGGGATTCCGTTGGCCGCGATCCTTTTCCAGAGCAGGTCCTCGTCGGCTTTCAGCAGCACGATGCAGGAGTTCCCGCACAGGGCCCTGCGCACGTCGCAGTCGAGCATGGTCGCTCCCCCGGTGGAGATCAGGCACCAGTCCCTTGTCGCGAGGTCGAATACGGCGCGGCGCTCGAGCTCGCGGAAGACCTTCTCCCCTTCGGCCCTGTATATTTCCCGGCAGGTCTTTTTTCCTCCGTGGAAGGACGCGTACAGGTGCTCGATGTGGTGGTCGGTTTCCAGAAAGGGCGCGCCCAGAAGCTCCGCGAGCTTCGCTCCCAGCGTGCTTTTACCCGTACCCTTGGGCCCGGTCAGTATTATGCGCATCGCCTTTATCCCCTGCGGCAAGAATGACACATTAATACAACCGGACATCAGTAAAACAAGAAGATTTTTTTGTAAACACGGGAACCGTTGACGTCTGCGGCTGTTTGCGGGGTCAGATGCTTTCTCTTGTCAGTCGCGCGAGCTTGTCATGCTTGAAGAAATGCAGCTTTCCCCGGTACAGGGATTCGCTGAAGGTGTAGTTGAACAGTATTCCGAATTTCATCGACAGGTCTTCGGAAACCGCGAGAAAGACTCCCGGTGAAACTTCCGAATCCGGAAACAGCCCCGGGTAGATGTTCAGCTGTACGGCCTCGTAGTAGTTGACGTTCACGATAAGAGACGCGAGCAGGGAGTTGTTCTTGTCGAAGAAAATGCCACCGGTGTAGACCCATACCATCGTCGATTTGCCCGTCTTGAAATCCTGCAGCTTGATTCCCTTTGAACGGATGCCGGCCCCGAACGAGAGCGCGTATCCCCTGTCGAACTTGTACGAAAGCCCCAGGACGAAATTCAGACCCCAGTAATAGAAGAGGTGCCAGTTCCTGTTCTCGCTGAACGGCAGGAGCCATTTTATGGAGTAATACTGCCCGGCGTTTTCGAGCCGCAGGTCGTCGCCGATGAACATGGGCTGCATTGACCAGTCGGCCATGTTCAGCTTTTTCGAGAAGAAGCGCCGGGCCTTGGGGGAAAGGCCCATCAGCATGCCTGCGATGTCGAAGATGTAGATGTCGGCCACGGCGTCGCACGTGTAGCCCTTCCGGTAGTTGTTTTCGACGACCTCGTTGGTGAAGTGGAAGGCCCAGTATGCAAGGGCCGCGAAAAAGTCCGGGTTCTCGTATCCGTGATACGCGAAATAATCGTGCAGATAGGTGAAGGTCACGCACCCCCCAATGAAGTGGAGCTGGTAGTTGGGCCACCACCGTGCGTTTTCGCTGAACGTCAGCGGAAAGACCTCCTCCATCACGAAGGCTTTCGGGCCGTACACGCCGATCGCTTTTGCCGGGTTTTTCAGGTTCATGAGCATGTTGTCCATGGCCCTGCCATAGGGGATGCTGAAAAGGTCCCGCTCGTCGCCCTCCCTGCACTGAAGTATGTCGAAGCCCGCGTTGAAGATGAGGTTCAGGGGATTGAAAACGTATTCATACCCGTACTTTTTGCCGGTATAGAAATACAGTTTTTCGGCGTTTGCCGCTCCATGAAGCGCGAGCGCGATTATGATTGTACAGGTGAATTTTTTCATCTATTATGGGAAATGCTAATAATTCGCCCGGCCGAGAGGCCGTCCCGGTCCGGGTCTATGGCGTCAGTACAGGTATACTATCGGTGAAAAATTGGTTTCCGGTCAACGATTTTCAGGACCGGTCGTCCGGAAAAACACTGAATTATCCGGGTTGAGGGTCCCGGGATATGTATTGACGATTATTATAAAAACATGATAACGTATTCGCTGTGAGCTCGAAATGATAAAAGAGATTTTTACAGAAAAAGAACTTCTCGACAGCCTCGCGGTGATCAGGGAATCGTTCAGAACCGTGGCCGACGAGTTCAGGCTGACTGTGTCCAACTGTCCGACGCATCCGTCTTTCATGACGCTGGAAAATTTGAAGCAATTGAGGGAAAAGGGCGTTTCCCTTTTCGGATTGTTCCTGAACGATGTCCAGATCGGGTTCGTCGCTGTCGAGAACTCCGGCAGCGGCCTGTTCTTCATCGAGAAGCTGGCCGTGCTGCCGCGGCATCGCCATGATTCGAACGGGGCGAGGCTGATTCAATATGCGTTGGATTTCATCAGGAAAAGCGGCGGCACAACGGTTTCGATCGGGATCATCGGCGAGCATGCCGTTTTAAAGGAATGGTACGGCGGTTTCGGATTCGTCGAACGCGAAATAAAACGCTTCAGTCATCTGCCGTTTACCGTGTGCATCATGGAAAAGAGTCTTTAATTCCCCTTGACCAGAATCCACTCGATGCTGCTGTGCGAGAAGTAGCGGCACAGGACCGGCGAGCCCGAGGGAAGGGTGACCGCGTACTGGTTGAGCATTTTCAGTTTTTCGGTGCCGATGCTTCCGTATCCTTCATAGGGGGTCAGCGGCGCGACGTTTTTTCCCGAGAGTCGGTACAGGCCGTCAAACCCGATGATGTCGGTCTTCATGTCAAGCACGCTGCGCAGCTTCTCCACGTCGAACTGCAGGATGATGATTCCCGGGACCGTGTCGCCGCCCTTGACCTTGGTCGAGACCAGTATGTAGTATTTGCCGTCGAATTCGTTGAGCGTGGTCACGTCGTGAAAGAACACCGGCACGTCGCGGTTTTCGTAGCAGGCCTTGAGCGGGGTCTTGGCAAGGCTCGTGCGCACGTTCTTGCCGAAAATGTCGTCGTTCTGCCGGGTGTAGATGATGTCCCCGTCCTTGTTGATGAGGACGTAGTCAGCGTAGACGCCCACGGTGACCGCGCTGATCATGGCCGAGATCGATTCCCTTTCCAGAAGGTAGTAATGCCGGCCGCCGCCGTCCATCATCTTGAGGTGGGTGAGGTTCTTGATGATGTCGTTGTCAAGCACGACCTTCGCCGCCCGGTTGACGTCCTGCTCGCACCTGACGAAGAAATCCTCCAGGGTCCTGACGGTCATCTCGTGCGGCGCCTCCTCCTTCTTCGGGGCCGATGAGCATGCGGCGAAGAGAAAGAGCATGCTGAGCATGATGTAAATGGCGGGGATGAATATTGATTTTTTCATAGTGACCCGTTTTTCGTCTATCAGGTATTGCCTGGAAACCGTGACATTCCTCCCCCTTGATGGGGGAGGTCAGGTGGGGGTGAAACAATTATGGATCACCCTCCCCAGACCCCTCCCGTCAAGGGAGGGGTGGAGACAGAATGATGCATGTGCATCCACAGCTAATGATCGAATAAATTAAGGTAAATGATTAGCAGTATTTGCGGTTGTCAGGCCTTTTCGAGCGGCGTGTATTTTTCGAGGAATGTCTTTGCCCCGGTGGTGAACAGTATGGTGAGCTTGACGTTGTCTCCCGCGCCCTCGATCTTGATCACGGTGCCCGCGCCGTACTTTGGATGCATGACCCGGTCGAGCTTCCTGTACGCCGATGAGCCGTGCTCTTCGGGGGCGGGCGCAGGGGCGGATTCGGAGGGCGCGTCGTCCCGGACGCGGTCGGGCTTCTTCAAATCAGCGCCGAAGCCGAATTGACGGCGCTCCTGCCGGTACCCGTTGAACGAGTCGTTGCCGTAGGTCCTTTTTTCGAGAAGGCCGTCCGGTATCTCGCGGATGAAGCGCGAGGTTTCCTTGTAGTCGACGCCGTAGTAGGTGCGGCGTATGTCGGCGTTGGTGAGGTACATGCGCTCCATGGCACGGGTTATTCCGACGTAGCAGAGGCGGCGCTCCTCCTCGAGGCCCTCCTCGGTGTCGATCGACAGACGGTGCGGGAAGGTGTTTTCCTCCATGCCGGTGAGGAACACGACCGGGAACTCGAGTCCCTTGGCGTTGTGCACGGTCATCATGGTGAGCGAGTTGTCGCGCGCCTCGGGGTCGAGAGGGTCCTCCTCGGAGGTGAACAGCGATATCTCCTGTAAAAATTCGGCGAGCGTTCCCTGCGGGTTCACGGTCTCGAAGTTGTACACGCTGTTGATGAACTCTTCGACGTTCTCGATGCGGGAAGCGTTCTCTATGCTGTTTTCCTCCTCGAGGCTTTTCCTGTATCCCGAGGCCTGGAACAGGTCGAGCACGAAATCCGAAAGCTTCATCGCACCCGGAACGCCCGACGCCATCATCTGCGCGTGGCCGATTATGCCCCTGAACTCCTCGATGCCTTTGGGCGCCCTGCCGGAGAGCATGCCCTGGCTTATCACGTCCCATTCCGACACTCCCTCTTTGACAGCGGCGTCCCTGATCTTGCCGACCGTGGCGTCTCCGATGCCGCGGGCCGGCGTGTTGATGATACGGGCGAGCGATACCGAATCGTGCGGGTTGGCGATGAATTTCAGGTACGCCAGCATGTCCTTGATCTCCCTGCGGTCGTAGAATTTGAGGCCTCCCACGACGCGGTAGGGAATGTTGTTGCGGCGCAGCACGTCCTCAAACACCCGGGACTGCGCGTTGGTCCGGTAGAACACCGCGAAGTCGCGGTTGTGGAATCCCTCGCGGCTCTTCAGTGTCTGCATGGTGCTCACCACGTACTCGGCCTCGCCGTACTCGTTGTTGGCCCTGCACCATACCACGGGCTCGCCCTCGCCTTTGCAGGCCTTGAGGTTTTTCTCCTTGCGGTGGACGTTGTTGCGTATGACGTGCGAGGCGCTGTCGAGTATGGGCTGGCGCGAGCGGTAGTTTTCGTCGAGGGTGATGACCCTGGCGTCGTCGTAGTCTTTCTCGAAGTCGAGTATGTTTCGGATGTCGGCGCCGCGCCAGGAGTATATGGACTGGTCGTCGTCGCCGACCACGCAGATGTTGCGGCTCTGCGACGAGAGAAGGAGCGCCATCAGGTACTGGGCGTGGTTCGTGTCCTGGTACTCGTCGATCATGAAGTACTGCCAGCGCGACTGAAGCTCCCCGAGCGTCGGGGCGTCGTTCCTCAGCAGTTCCACGGTCTTGATGATGAGGTCGTTGAAGTCGAGCGCGTTGTTCTGCCTGAGCCTTTGGTGGTATTCGCGGTACAGCTCCTGGAAATCGAAGGCGTAATAGTCGGGCAGCAGGAGGTCGAGCCGCGCGCCGTCGACCAGGTCCGCCTTGTCCTTGATCTCCGAAATTTTCGAAGCGATCGACGAGGGCTTGACTTTCTTGGGGTCGATCCGCATCTTCTCGAGAATCCCCTTGATGACCTGCTCCTGGTCCCCCTGGTCGTAGATCGAGAAGTTTTTTTCGATGCCGATGCGCTCGCCGAAGCGGCGCAGTATGTACACCGAGGCGGAGTGGAAGGTCTTCATGAAAACCGAGGTTCCTTCGGGGCCGGTGAGGCCGATGACCCTTTTACGCATCTCTTCCGCGGCCTTGTTGGTGAAGGTCACGGCGAAAATGCGGTACGGGCTCACATGCTTTTCGCGCATGAGGTACGCGATGCGGTGGGTGATGACCCTGGTTTTGCCCGAGCCGGCGCCCGCGAGGATGAGAAGCGGGCCCTCGGTGTGCTCCACAGCTTTTCTCTGGTTGGGGTTAAGGTTTTCGAGAAGGTCCATGTGTTGTTGTTCAAATAATCGTTTGGGAATATCGCGACATAATTATCCCCGTGAAGAGATTGTGGCAAGAAATAATTTGTGAGTCTGTCCGGAATCGGGATAAAATTACGTGCCTCCTGCAGGGACGCAGCGCGCTGCGCCCCTGCAGGGGTTTGCACCAAGTGTGGACCGCGACGTTACCGGCTCACCGACGGAGCGGCCTATACCGTGAACCGCAGATGAAATGTCCCTGCATACATGAAATCCCCCTGCCGGGGACTCGCTGGGGGATTCGGGAGCGCTCCCGCCGGCGCATGAACCCGTGTTTCGCGACATGTATCCTGAAATGAAGAGATTGTGGCCGGTCATGCCGAGCCTGCGCGCCCTGCGGTTGAACGAATCCCTGTCGAAGCGGGAGAGCGCCTGCCACGCTTTCATTGCCCGGGCGAACAGGCTGCGGTTGTTTCTCTGCGCGGCGGTGTCCGGGTTTCGCGGCACGACATAAGCGCGGAAGTACGTGACATCGTTGTACGAGTAGAACACGATCCCGCCGATGCGGCCGCTTATTCCGGTGAACAGTGGATGTAATGTCGCGATTCCCATAATGCTTTATTGCGCCTCCATATAATAAGTCGCGTAAAACCGGGAAAAGGGACAAAAATAGGGCCCGGGAGGAATTTTTTTAATTCTTTTTGTGTCGTCTGTGTTTGGTATTCAGCACTATATGATATGGATTCACATGCATAATCAAAATATTCTTGCACTGACGTCCCTGTCGGATACTATATTTTTATACTAAACGAAATACCGGGATATCGAAAAGGCCGACCGCATGAAACCGAAATCAGAAGAGAATATGGCTGTAAAGAAGACCGCCCTCGTCACCGGAGCGACATCCGGTATCGGCAGGGCGTTCGCAGAAGAATTCGCCCGGAGAGGATACGATCTGATCGTCACCGGGCGGCGCGAAAAGATCATCAGGGAAACGGCACGGTCGATCGAAGAGCGCTTCGGGGTGAACGTGAAGGTGGTGATCGCGGAGCTGTCGGAGGAAAAGGGGGTCCGGAAAGTGCTCGCGGCGATCAGGGCATCGGGCGGGCTGCATGTGCTGGTGAACAACGCGGGGTTCGGGCTGGACAACATTTTTATAAGGGAGAAGATCGAAAACCATCTTTCCATGGTGCATGTCCATGTCGACGCATCGATCAGGTTCATCCATGCCGCACTGCCAGCGATGATCGAAAGAAGAAGCGGCGTCATCATCAACGTGTCGTCTCTGGGCGCCTGGGTGCCCGGGCCGCTGAACAGCATCTATGGTGGGACCAAGGCGTTCCTGAATGTGTTCAGCGAGTCTCTCCAGATCGAGCTGCGCGCGAAGGGCATCAGGGTGCAGGCATTGTGCCCCGGATTCACGTCAACCGATTTTCACGCGAAGATGGGGGTCGAAGATGAGCTCCGCGAAAAGAAATCAATCAGATGGATGAGACCTGAGGACGTGGTCGCGTGTTCGATGAAGGCGCTCGAAAAAAACAGGGTGATCTGCGTGCCCGGGTTTCAGAAGAAGCTGCTCGTCGCTATCATCCGCATGATGCCGAAGAAAATCTATACACGGATCATGGAAAAGATGTACCGGGAATACCTCGATTTTTGATCACTGCTCCAGCATGTATTTTCAGGCACCGTGCACGGCGTGCATCGGTTTTCGTTCAACGGCTTATCCGATACCCCGTGATTAATGGATCAGAGTGCATCAGGGCACTATAGTGCGCCGTAATGTGCAATGCATGGTATAACCATTGACAAAACCGGACAATGGTATTTTACTAGTGTCGACCCAAACGGATATTCAATCCGAATTTATGTTTTTTCGGGGAGATGAACATGAAAATCCAATTCAGATTCACTGTATCGGCTGCATTGTGTTTCGGGCTTGCGCTTGCGGCATTAACGGCATGCGACTACGGCGGGAGCACCGGTAAAAAAGTCGATGCAGGAGACAAGAGAACGTTCATCGCAGGGGACTTGAGTTTCAGGATGGCCTATGTCCCAGGCGGAATTACTTTCCCGACCGGTATGACCGATATCGGCGTAATCGAATCCGATGACGCTTTCTGGATCGGCGAGACCGAGGTGACCTTCGAGTTGTGGAACACGGTCTATGCCTGGGCCACCGACACGGCACGGGGAGATAATCAATATCAGTTCGCTAATGCGGGGGGCAGGGGCGGTTATTATGAATCTGAATATCTGGCCTATGACAGTGGACACGAGACGCATCCGGTTACCATGATCAACTGGCGGGATGCCATGGTCTGGTGCAACGCCCTGACCGAGTGGTACAACACGCACAAAGGCACGAACTATGAATGCGTATACACCTACGATGCGGGCAGCGGACCGGTGACAGTGCGTGACTCACGGGATTCCAATGCAGAATCGTGCGATGGTGTTACAGCGAATGCCGATGAGAAAGGATTCCGCCTGCTCGCGGGCAAGGAGTGGGAACTGGCCGCGCGGTATATCTCGGACGATGACGGCGACGGCGACATTACCGGCAGCGGGGAGTACTATCCCTACAACCATGCAAGCGGGGCAGATGCCGCTTATGGTGAGACAGCCGGCGCGACCGATTACGACGGCGACGGGGATACGCAGTATACATCCGATGTCTCGGTATACTCATTTTCGTCGACAGCGGATGCGGCAAGTAAAGCCGCCAATGCCCTTGGCCTGTACGACATGAGCGGTAATGTGGGGGAGTGGTGCTTTGACTTGAGCGGCTCGTTACGTTTGTTTCGTGTCGGTAGCTGGATCGATGCTGCTGAAAACATGCAGCTCGGCAACTCGGGTCTGAATAGTCCCGGAGACGAGAGCACCGGCATGGGATTGCGCGTGGGGAAGTCTCAATGACCGTTTAAAAAATCCGTTGACTTTCCCCTGTCCATTTCATTAAAATCAGAAAAACCTCAAAGGAGGCCCCATGTCGCGGCTGCTGTTGTGGATCAAGGAGACCAGGCCCCAGTTCCTGGTGCTGTCGGTCGTGCTGACGTTCCTGGGCTCGTCGATCGCCTGGTATTACGGACACCTGAACATCGGCTACGCCCTGCTCGCGGGATTCGGACTCTCGCTGACGCACGGCAGCGTCAACGCCATCAACGATTACTTCGATTATAAAAGCGGCATCGACCTGAACGTGGAAAGGACCCCTTTCAGCGGCGGCAGCGGGCTGGTGCCCGGAGGAAAGATATCCTTGCGGCAGGCGCTTATGGTCGGGGTCGTCACCTCGCTTGCGGCCCTGGCGATCGGCATATTCTTCGTGATCGAAAAAGGATGGCAGCTCGCGCCGCTTCTGGTCGCGGCTGCCCTGTGTATGGTGCTGTATTCGCCGGTGATTCTGAGAACGTACTGGCCCGAGTGGTCTCCGGGTCTGGGCCTGGGCGTGCTGCCCATCATGGGCCTGTATTTCGTGCAGGCGGGCGAATACAGCTGGGTGGTCCTGGCTGCTTCGGTTCCTTCAGGGATCATGGTGCATAACCTGCTTCTCCTGAACGAGTTCCCGGATATTGAGGCCGACAGGACGGGCGGAAGAAAAACGATGCCGGTCGTGTTCGGCCCGAGCGCTTCAAGCTGGTTTTATATCGCTGCAACGGTCATGGTTTATGCGTGGATAATCGGCTGCGTGATCGCGACGCTGGTGACCGGCCGCGTCGTGATGCCGGTATGGTGCCTGGCGGCGTTGCTTTCACTGCCGTTAGCGGCAAAGGCGATGCGCGGCTCGCGGCAGTATGCTGACCGTGAAAAAATCGTGGCAGCGATGGGTGACAACGTGAAATTCATCATGCTGACCCATGTGCTGCTGGCCGCAGGATATATTATCGATAAAGCACTGAGGGGATAAGCGGGCTTTACCGGATGAGGAATGCCGGCGCGTAATCCATATCGAATCAACGGAGATCGCATGGATGTTATAAGCGGGTTTGTTTTCGGATTACTCTTCGCTGCGGCGGGTATCGTGATCTGGCGTCTTTTTCGACGAAGGTCATCGGGCGGAAGCGCGCGCCGCAGCGTATTCATGTCGAGCGTGGAGCAGATCAGGGCCATCGGCGAGCTGTCGGTGTTCAAGGCTTACACCAAGGAGATCGTCACCGAGGTTGACCACGCCTGGGGCGAATTCGGGAAGAAATACCTGAGATGGATGCTGTCGAACAAGAAGATGGCCATGATTTTTGAGTTCGAGATTGATTTCAGGTATGACCTTCGCAGCCCCGTGTTCCGGGTCGAGGAGAACCATGGCGCCTATACGTTCGTGATGCCGGAATGCTTCCATGAAATCCACATCCGGGACATACATTTTTACGACGAGCAGAAAAGCAGGCTCATACCGTGGCTGTTGCCGGATTTCATAAACAGCATTTTCACCGACGGGTTTTCCGAGGATGACAGGAACAGAATCAAGGACGAGGCGAAAAAGCGCGCAGAAGAGCAGGCCCGGGGGATTATCAGCAGGCTGTCACCGGATGTTGAGCGGTCGGCCAGCCGGACGCTGCTGTCTCTTGCCAGGGCCCTTGGCGCGCAGAAAGTCTTTTTTTCATTCAGCAATACGGGCCGCGACGCGGTGCGTTCGGTTGAATTTGCCGAGAAGTGAGCGTTTTTTTTCAGGGAAATCAGACCAACCCCTGCACCAGGACCGCGATCATGGCGAGCGCGAGTGCGAGCTTCATGAACGTCCCTGCGACGAACCCGACAAACGACCCGAACGCGGCCTTGAATGCATCCTGACTTTTTTTCCCGCCTATTATTTCACCGGCGTACGCGCCCAGAAACGGGCCGCCGAGAATGCCGACTATCCCCATCGGCCCCACCGAAATGAAGAATGTCCCGATAATCAGGCCGATAACGCTGCCCCAGGTCCCGTATTTCGTGCCCCCGTATTTTTTCACTCCCCATGCAGGTACGGCGTAATCAAGTACGAGTACCGCGAGAGTGAGTCCGCCGAGTACTGCAAATGTCGTGATTTCGAATTCGGCGAACCTGCTGATATGCGCCAGCACGAGACCTGCGAAGCAGAGCGGAGGTCCGGGAATGGCGGGCAGAAAGCATCCGACTGTTCCCGTTAACATCAATAATACCGCGAGAATTATCAGAAAATAGTCCATGAATTGTCACTCCTTCAGGTCTGAATTAGCCGCTATAATGTCAGTCGCGTATTCAATGCTCTAATATTCGCCATCCTGCAAGCCTTTTTTGTGCAGGAGATATAAAACAGAATTTTCAAAAAAAAGCATTGTTTGAAAATGAAATTCATATAAAATATTTAAGTGACAACTGTCCGTGAATCAACCGGTTACTATGTGCCCGGAGGCGGACGCGGAAATTGTCGAATCTATACAGGATTCAGATTATTCATGTATCAAGGAGTGTAACACGGTGAATAACATCAGTCTCAAAAAAAAGATACTTCTTTCGAACTTCGTTCTTTTCGTGATTGTCATCGCCATGTTCGTATGGCTGCTTCCCATGCTCGAGAAAGAGCTGACCAAGGAAAAGGAGCGGGGAATCAACCAGATCATGCAGGTGGCTTATAATGCAATGGCGACCGCAGACCGTGAGCGGGGAGGCGCGACCATCGAGGAAACCCAGGAACGCATCAAGACGCAGTTCCGGGGCATCAAGTTTGGGGAAAAAGACGAAAACTATTTCTATGTTTTCGACGGCGCCAGTGCGAAGGTTGTTATGCACCCGAACCGCAAGATAGAAGGCGTGGACGGAAACAAGATTCTCGATGCGGACGGAGAGAGCATGGCACCACGGCTGTTGAAGGCCATGAGCGCCGCAAACGGGCAGACGATGTTCAATTATTTCTGGAAAACCGGAGACCTGATCGAAGAGAAAATATCGCTGGGCTACTATTACCCGGCGTGGAACTGGATACTCGTCACCGCAACTTCGCTTGAAGAGAGCAAGGCCAATATCCGGCGCGTGCGTATGTACGGTATCATTCTTGTCGCGATCTTTCTCTGCGTGGCCGCGTTCTTCTCGGTGTACATGAGCAACTCGATATCCAGGCCCATCGCGTCGGCTTCCGAGGAACTGAAAAAGATAGCGACCGGCGACCTCGCGATCACCGAGGACGTTTCAGGCGGCAAAAAGGCGTACGCCCTCGAGATCGGCGAGATGTTCGAGTCGCTCAATGTAATGGTGCAGAAGCTGCAGAACGTGATAATAAACGTGAGGCAGGCGACCGATTCCCTGGCGAGCGCGTCGAGCCAGATCAGCTCCACTGCGCAGACCCTGAGCTCAGGGGCGAACGAGCAGGCCGCGAACGTCGAGGAGGTGACCTCTTCCCTCGAGGAGATCAGCGCGAGCATTAGCCAGAACGCCGACAACTCGAAGAACACCGACATGATAGCGCAGAAGGCCGCGGCCCAGGCAGAAGAGGGCGGCCGCGCAGTGGCCGACACCGTGAACGCCATGAAGCAGATATCGGCCAAGATCGGCCTCATCGAGGACATAGCGTACCAGACGAACCTTCTCGCCCTCAACGCGGCGATTGAAGCGGCCCGGGCCGGCGAACAGGGCAAGGGCTTCGCGGTCGTTGCCGGCGAGGTGCGCAAGCTGGCCGAAAAAAGCCAGGCGGCCTCGCAGGAGATCAGCTCGCTCGCCAAATCGAGCGTGGACATCTCGCAGAAATCGGGCCGACTGATCGACGAGATTGTACCGAGCATCAAGAAGACGGCGGAGCTGGTGCAGAACATCACCAGCGCGTCCGAGGAGCAGAACCTCGGGGTAAGCCAGATCGCCACAGGTATGAACCAGCTGAGCCAGATCACCCAGCATACGGCTTCGTCGTCCGAGGAGCTCGCGGCCACGGCCGAGAACCTGAGCGCCCAGGCGTCGGAGCTGCAGACAATGGTCGCCTTTTTCAAGATCGATAAGGCGAAGATCGGTAAGCAGGTTTCAGGGAGTGAAACAGGCTTAAAACAGATCGGTTGAAAATCCGAATTCTCCCAGCCGGCCCGTATCGGGCCGGCTGGGAGAATGTGTTTTCAGGCATTCACGCTTTCATTATACAGAACTTCGGGGCAGATATCGGCGCCATTACTCCATTCGATGGTGTCGAAGCTGACATGCACGCTGTTGAAAAGATTTTCGTTTTTCAATTCTGAAAAAACGCCTGTTTCAAGATACGGGTTCATATCAAATATTTTTTTCTCGCCATTATTAAAGACGATCAAAAGCTTGTATCCTCTCATAGGATCGACTGATTTGACTCCCACATACATAAGGCGTCCTCAATTACTTCAGCGGCTCAATTTTGAAAGGGATTTCGCCGCTCAGCGCGAGATCCCAGTCGGCGAGTAGCTCTTCTTTATGAAGTTCAGCCCAGGCCAGAACAAGTTTTAATTGCTTTGAAGGCAGGCCACCGTCTCTTATTTCACAGGTGTTGATATCGATTATGGCAGTGTGCTCCTGGTAATAGGCATGGAAATGCGGCGGGTTATGTTCGGATTTCCCCAAGTACATTCGTATTATGATTCCATAAAACATCGATATCGTCGGCATCTTGTTTTACCTTTTATCAATAAAATAAAGGGTATAGAAATGAATAGTCAAGTTAAAAAATTCTTGCCTCGATTGTCATTCCAGGGGTAAATAGACATAAAGATTTCCCGAATCCGCCTTGCCAAGGCGACAGGGGATTATCACTGTACCCGGCATGAAGAAAATTCCGATAAAGCTGCTCGCGTTTATTGTCTCGCTCGCCTGCGCGGCCGTGATCTCGTGCGATGACGGTTCGGGAGGCGGGGAAAGTGTCGGCGGCAGGGAATATCTGCTCACCGGGTCGTGGTGGGTGGATGAAGTGATTCCCGGCCAGGGCGAGGGATATTACTTCGACGGCGCGGGCGGCGGATACGATCTATCCGAGGTCGGCGAGGAAGTGACCATATCATGCGACAAGCCTATCACCTATACCTACGACGGCTGTGACCTCATCGTGAACGAGCCGGGTTCGACCAGCGGGTACACGAAAAGGGAGTTCACGTTCGAGTTCACCGGCGATATTACTGCAAGCATAACAATTTCAGGCTTCCCCTTCACTGCGAACAAAATCAAAGAACTATTACCGGAATGCGGCGAATAATCCCGCGGTCACGGCCGGATACGCATGGCGGTCGAACCGTGAATTTTTGTTGACGGTCTTTTTTTCCATGTGTAAAACGATAACGGCCGCTCATGCAACATCTGGAGGTTTTCATGAAAAAGTTTTTCAGCTTCATTTCACTCTTGTTTATAACCGTATTGTTTCTGTCCGCCTGCGATGACGGCGGCGGGGGCGGCGGAGGAGACAATTCATTCAAAATTTATACCGCTGATGACCTCAACGCTGTTCGTGGTGGAGTAGTCGGATACGAAGAATGGGATTTAACACAGAGCTATATACTCATGGCTGATATTGATCTTACTGGGACAGATTACGTTACCGGCGAGGGATGGGTTCCCCTGGGCGATAATACGATACCGTTCAGCGGGGAATTCAACGGCAACGGGCACGTGATCAGCGGCCTTGGAATAAACCGGCCTGAGGGCGATTACCAGGGTTTGTTCGGATATCTCGGCGGTCCTGGTATAATAAACGATCTCACCGTGCAGGGGACCGTGAGCGGTCGATCTCATGTCGGCGGACTTGTGGGGACCAGCGAAGGTACGATCAGCGGCTGTGTTTCCGGTGTTGCGGTGACCGGTAATGTATCCGGTGAATTCCTGGACACCGGCGGCCTGGTTGGAGACAATTCAGGCGCGGTCAGCGTTTCATCAGCAACCGGTTCGGTAGACGGTATATACCGTGTGGGAGGACTTATAGGATTTAATGACGGTGGAACGGTCGACAACTGTCATGCTTCCGGTGCGGTAACCACCACCTATGATTTCGCCGGAGGTCTTGTTGGACGCAACGCCGTTGGAACGATAAGCGACTCGTATGCCACCGGACCCGTTGAGTCAACCAACAACAATGCGGGCGGACTGGTTGGAGCTCACATCTCGGGATCAATCACTAATTGTTATGCAACAGGATCGGTTTCCTCGCCGGGTAGTGCAGGCGGCCTTGTAGGCGGTAATGGCGGCAACATAAGTTCTTCACACGCGACCGGCAACGTTACCGGCGAATCAAATATCGGCGGTCTCATAGGGAATTTGGGCGCCGGAACGGTCGGCACCTGTCATGCGACCGGTGCGGTGACCGGTACTGGAAACAATCTCGGCGGGCTCGTGGGATATTTCAATATGGGTGAGATTACCGGTTCATATGCCACGGGGAGCGTGACCGGGCATGCAGACGACAGCGATTATGTAGGCGGACTTGTTGGAGGCAACAATGAAGGCGAAATAACCGGCTATCATACGACAGGCGCAGTGACCGGGCATGACAATGTCGGCGGTCTTGTCGGATATAATTCCGGCGGACCGATCGGGAGCGGCTCGTATTCTGAAGGGAGCGTAACCGGTAATCAGAACGTCGGCGGTCTCATGGGATATCTCTATAGCGGGAGTATCACCGGCTCCCACTCAAGTTGCACCGTTACCGGTGATACCAATGTAGGTGGACTGGTGGGGAACAATGGTTCGGTGATCGAACTCTCGTACGCTACAGGCAGTGTAACAGCAACCGCGGGGACCAATAACGATTATGCAGGCGGGCTTGTTGGATACTGTGACGGCCAATCGATAACAAACTGCTATGCACGGGGCAGCGTAACCGGCGTAGGCAGCCTGGGAGGGTTTATAGGACGTTTAAATGCAGGAACGGTTTCAAATTGTTATTCAACCGGTGCCGTGACTGGTTCCGGGACACCTTGTTGCGGATTTGTTGGATCTACTGCTGTCGATGTGACTGCCTGTTATTATGACATAGATACATCCGGCCTGAGCGATTCTAATGGCGGTGCTTTCCCAACATATACCGATTATATGATGGATCAGCAGCTGTTTGATTCTGATGGATGGGATTTTGATGCCACCTGGAGCATCGATACAAACACCGTCGACGGCTGGGTGAACAACGGGTATCCCTACCTCCTGGACAACGAACCCGCGGAATAATTGGTGTATTAACCCCCTTCTCCCTCGGGAGAAGGGCCGGGGGATGAGGGGATAAAATTACGTGCCACAGAAAAAGCGGCGGAGCGATCCGCCGCCTTTTATATTCTTGCCGGATGGTTATCACTGTCAAGGATGAAAAAATATGTTGCCATAAGGCACACATTGGCATAATTTGTATTTATGAAGTTTTACAACTGGAACCTGGATAAAAACGACACGCTTGCGAAGGAGCGAGGGGTTTCATTCATAGATATAGTGTACTATATAGAACGGGGCCATGTCATTGATATTGTTGAACATCCAAACAGGGATAAATATAAAAACCAAAAAATCTATGTCATAGATATTGATGATTACATATATCTCGTACCTTTTATTGAAACCGAGGAAGAGATATTTTTAAAGACCATAATTCCGAGCCGAAAGGCGACAAGGGAATACCTGAGAGGTAAGAAATGAAAAAAATAAAGCTGGACAGTGAAGAGGCCGAACTGATTGAAGCCTTTGATCGCGGGGAATTAAAAACGGTTCGTAATGCTAAATCAGAAATAAAAAAACACGTTGAATACGCAAAGGCGACCACGCGCAAAGACAAAAGGGTCAATATCCGTATTTCACAGAAAGACCTGGAGACGATACAGCGCAAGGCGATGGAAGAAGGCATACCCTACCAGACATTGATTTCAAGCCTTTTGCATAAATATATCAACGGAAGACTTGTCGAAAAGAAAGTTTAGAATATATAGCCTGTTTGCTCATCCTGCGTCGCAACAGGGGGCGCGGGGGACAGCGTCCCCCGAAAACATATCCCCTCTTTATTATATCAAAAAAAGCTTGCATTAATTATACCGCCGTTTAATAGTGTCCCTGACTGTAGTTTCTGGGTTTTGACGAGAGAGTGGGAAGCCACTCTCTTTTTTCGATAGGGACACCGCCTCAGTGAACACATTCCGCGGGATTTTACGGTTGCCAGGGGGCAGCGCCTCATGAAGGATGAGATTATCCGACTGGCCGAAGAGACAGCAAAAACCCTGGGGCTGATGATTTACGAGTCATCGGTGCTGCTCAGGGGCGACAATACCAGGATCGTCGTGAAGATCGACAAGCTGGAGCCCGTTTCGCACCTGGATTGCGAGAGGTTTTCCAGGGATCTGGGCAAGCGGATCGACGAGATGGAGGCGCTCCCGAATTATTCGCTCGAGGTGTCATCGCCCGGCATCAAAAGGAAGCTGCGGTCAATCGAGGAGTTCAGGCGGTTCACCGGCTCGCCGGTCAAGATCGTGGCCGAAGTGAACGGCGAGAGGCGGGCGGTCAAAGGCAGGCTGGTCTCGGTCGGGGATGACAGGGTGACCGTTTTTTCTGATGAGGAAGACAGGGAAGTGACGGTAGAATATAAATCAATTGCGAACGCAAATCTTGATTATTAGGGTAGAAGGTTGAACTGATATGAGCGCTAACTTTTTTGAGGCATTACACCAGATCGCCAACGACAAGGGCATACCCCGCGAGGAGATCGAGGAAATCGTCGAATCCGCCATGCTGTCGGCTTTCAAGAAGCAGTACGGCATCACCGACAACGTGAAGGTCCATTTCGACCGGGACAAGAACACGGTCAAGGTGATATCGAAAAAAATGGTGGTCAATACCGTCCGCGACAGGGGCGAGGAGATATCCATCGCAGAAGCGAGAAAGATCGATGCGAACGTCAAGCTCGGCGACGACATCGACGTCGAGGAGAACCCCTTCGAGTCGTTTGGAAGGATCGCGGCCCAGACCGCCAAGCAGGTCATCATCCAGAAAATCAAGGAATCCGAAAAGAACATCATATACGACGAGTACAAGGACAAGGAAGGCGAGCTCATAAACGGATATTTACAGAGGAAGTCCCGCGACGCGCTGTACGTCGACCTGGGGCGCACTGAGGGAGTGCTCTACGCCCGCGAGCAGTCTCCTCTCGAGCATTACAAGACCGGCGACCGCATCAAGGCCCTTATCCTGTCCGTGCAGAAAAACGCCAAGGGCCCGAACATCATCCTCTCGAGAAGCCATCCCAAGTTCATCCAGAAGCTCTTTGAAATGGAAATCCCCGAAATATACGACGGCGCGGTGAAGATCGTCAACATCGTGCGCGAGCCGGGCCTGAGGACCAAGGTCTCGGTGGCCAGCGAGCGCGACGACATCGACTCGGTCGGCGCCTGCGTCGGGATGAAGGGCATACGCATTCAGTCGATCGTGCGCGAGCTCGAGGGTGAGAAGATCGACGTGGTCGAATATTTCAGCGAGAAGAAGATAATGGCCGCAAACGCGCTGACCCCCGCCAAGGTCAAGGAGATCATCGAGGTTCCCAGCGGCGGCGTCATCGCCGTGGTCGAGGGCGACCAGTACCGGCTTGCGGTCGGCAAATCCGGCCACAACGCGCGGCTCGCCACGAGGCTGTGCGGTTTCGAGATAGACATCAAGACCGAGGAGCAGTACCGCGAATTCCTCGCCTCCAGCGATTCGCGTTCGATCGTGGAGCAGCTTTTCTCGAACAAGAGCGAGAACGAGACCCCGCTCGAGGAGCTGCCGGGCCTTGATCCGAGGACTATCAAACTGCTCGAGGCGGGCGGCATATTCTCGGTCGAGGACCTCGTCGAGAAATCCTACGAGGAGCTGATCGAGATCGACGGAATCGGAGAGAAGACGGCTCAGAAGATCATGGACATCGTCGCCGAGAGCGTCGATTTCGATGAGGAAGAGGAAGAAGCCGAGGATGAAACCGAAGGCGAAGAGGCCAAGTCCGAGGAAAAAGATGATACCGCGAGCGAGGAAAAAAAAGATGAATAGATAGCGGGTTCACCAATCCATATATGAGGAATCGAGTAATTTAAATGAAAGCCATTGACATCGCGACAAAGAATCATATCACCATGGATGATATGATGGAAGTATGCAGGGAGCTTGGCGTCGCCTGTGAAGGAGACGCCTTCGACCTGTCGGACAAGGACATTTTTCTCGTTGAAAAGAAAATCGAGGCCATCAAGAAAAGGAAGATCCAGAAGCTCGAACAGAGCAAAGAAGGAAAGAAGATAAAGCTTAAGAGAAAAGTCCATATTTCCAAGGAGATAAAAGAGAAGACGACCGGTGAACCCGCGGGCAAGCCCGAAGAAAAGGAAATACCCGCAGAAGAAAAACCCCAGCAGGCAAAACCGCCCGTGAGAAGGGAAGGCCCGCCGCCCAGAAGAGAGGGCGGACCCTCCGGCGACAATAAAAGGCCGGGTCAGCGGCCTCCATTTCAGCCCGGACAAAGAAGACCCGGTCCCGGCGTTCAGGGTTCCCCGGGCGCTCAGGGAAGGCCGTTCGTGAGAAGAGAAGGCGGGGCTCCTGTCAGAAAGGAAGGCGGGGTCAGTGGCCTGCCGGCCAAACCCGAGGGCGCTGCGCCGGTTGCGGCGGGCGAGGCCCAGAAGAAACGGAAGAAGGGCGGCGCGAAAGAAAAGGAACAGAAGGGTAAGTATAAAAAGGAAGTCCAGGAAAAGGAATTCGCGATAAAGAAAAGGCAGCATGCTCTATTCGTCAAAAAAGAGGCTGTCACCCCGACGGAAATAACGATTACCGAGAGCGTTTCGGTCGGAGAGCTTTCCAAGAAGCTGAACGTCAAGGCGAACGAAGTCATAGCCAAGCTCATGACACTCGGGGTCATGGCCACGATAAACCAGGTCATAGACGCCGAGACTGCGCAGATACTCGCGGCGGAATACAATACCGAGGTCAAAGTCGTTTCTCTCTACGAGGAGACCGTCATCAAGCAGAGCGAGGAGGACCGGGCCGAGGATTACGAATCGAGGCCGCCGGTGGTCACGGTCATGGGACATGTCGACCACGGTAAGACCAAACTCCTCGATGCGATCAGGGAAACCGACGTCACCGCGTCCGAATTCGGAGGCATAACCCAGCATATAGGCGCCTATACGGTCACGGTCAATTCAAAGAAGATAACGTTCCTGGATACGCCTGGCCACGCCGCATTCACCACCATGAGGGCCAGGGGCGCCAAAGTCACCGACATAGTCGTGCTGGTTGTGGCCGCGAACGACGGAGTGATGCCCCAGACCATAGAGGCGATCAACCACGCCAAGGACGCGGGCGTTCCCATTATCGTGGCCATAAACAAGATCGACCTCGCCGATGCGAACGTACAGCGCGTCCGCCAGGAGCTGACCAATTACGACCTGATCCCAGAGCAGTGGGGAGGCCACACCCTGTACGCCGAGATCAGCGCCAAGATGAAGAAGAACATCGGGGAGCTTCTCGAACTAATCCTCATCCAGGCGGAGATGCTCGAGCTCAAGGCCAACAACAAGATCATGGCCAAGGGCGCGGTCATCGAATCGAAGCTCGACCCGGGCCGCGGCCCGGTCTCCACGATACTTGTCCAGAAGGGCTCGCTCAGGGTGGGCGACCCGTTTGTGGTGGGAGTGTACAGCGGGAAAATCCGGGCGATGTTCGACGACCACGGCAAGCAGCTTGCCGTTGCGGGCCCGTCGACTCCGGTCGAGATCCTCGGCATATCTGGCGTACCGGCGGCCGGGGACCCGTTCGAAGCGGTCGAATCCGAAAAGTTCGCCAAGCAGATATCGCAGAAGAGGCTGGATTACCTGCGCATCGAATCCGCGAAAAAAGTCCGCAAGGTCACGCTCGAATCCCTGAACGAGATGATCCGCGAGGGAGAGGTGCAAGAGGTCAGGGTTATCGTCAAGGCCGACGTCGACGGCTCGGCACAGGCCCTCAAGGAGTCCCTGGAGAAGCTTTCGACCGGCGAGATAAGGGTCAAGGTCATCCACTCGAGCACGGGCGGCATCAACGAGTCCGACGTCATGCTCGCGTCGGCGTCGAACGCGCTGATCATCGGCTTCCACGTGAGGCCGACGGGAAGGGTTTCGGAGATAGCGGAAAAGGAAAACGTCTCGATCAAGTTCTACAACATCATCTTCGAGGCGACAGACGAGATCAAGGCCGCGATGGAGGGCATGCTCTCCCCGGAAATCAAGGAGGAGATCACGGCCACCGGCGAAATCAGGCAGACCTTCAAGGTTTCCAAGGTCGGGACCATCGCCGGCTCGGTGCTTCTCACGGGAAAAATCGAGCGCAGCAACAAGATCAGGCTGGTGCGAGACAGCGTCGTCATATTCGACGGCAAGCTGAAGTCGCTCAAACGCTTCAAGGACGACGTGTCGAGCGTCGAGGCGGGACAGGAGTTCGGTTTCGGTCTCGAGGATTTCAACGACATCAAGGACGGCGACACCTTCGAGGCCTACAAGCTCGTTGAAATCGCCAAGACCCTCGCATAACCGCGCCGGCAAGCGGTCGTGATATGGCAGCATACAGAAAGGAAAAAATGGAAGGGCAGATCAGGAGGCTTGTTTCCGAGCTGCTCATCAAGGAAATAAAGGATCCCAGGATCGGCTTCGCGACCGTTACCGGGGTCGATCTCAACAAGGACTTTACCGAGGCGAGGGTCGGGATTTCGGTCCTCGGCACTCCCAGGGACATGCGCAAGAGCCTGGAGGGCCTGCAGTCCTCAGAGGGCTTTATCCGCCACAAGGTCGGCAAGGCGCTGGGCATAAGGGTCATGCCGAAAATAGTTTTCCATCTTGACTCATCGGTCGCAGAAGGGACGAGAATGGTCGGCCTGCTCAACGATCTCGAGGCCGAAGAGGCGGAACGATCTCAAGATGAGGATAACGAAGATTCCCCGGAAGAAAAATAGACGGCGGCATATTGGACAACAGCGTTCTGCTTATCGACAAGCGGGAAGGGCTGACATCCTTTGAAACGATCAGGGAGGTCAGGCGCCTCCTGGGCGTCAGGAAGATCGGGCACGCCGGCACCCTTGATAAATACGCCGCCGGACTGCTTGTCGTGCTGACCGGAAGGGCGACCCGGCTTTCGGCCTACCTTCTCGGTTCCGAGAAGACATACCGGGCGACGGTGAAGCTCGGCGTAGTGACCGATACCGGAGACCGGGAGGGAAAGATAATAAGCACCTCGCCGGCCGAAGGGGTTTCCGAAGACGATATTCTCGGGGCGCTTTCTTCGTTCATGGGAGAAACCCTGCAGGTTCCGCCGGTATACTCGGCCCTGAAGATCGGCGGTAAGCGCGCATCGGACCTGGCGCGGCAGGGAAAGGACGTTTCGCTGAAGGAAAGGAAGATCGTTATAAGCGAGCTTTCCCTGGTAAGTTTCGAAGCGGAATTCTTGCGGTTCACCATTGATGTCCGGTGCTCGAAGGGGACTTATATCCGTTCGCTCGCCCGGGACATCGGAGATGTCCTGGGAACCGGAGCCTATATGGAGGGCCTGAGAAGAACGGCCTCCGGGCCCTTTTCGGTGGACGACGCAGTGACCATCGAGGAACTCGGTTCGTTTATCCATGGGAACCCGGTTGCGAAGGATTTCAGGAGAAGGCCCGTGGAGGGGTTTCCCGGATTCAGCATCTGCGTGGTCGGGGATTCGGCCAGGGCCAGAATACTGAACGGCGCGGTTTTCGCCCGGGAAGAGGCCCTTTCGGTCGCCATAAAAGAGGAAAAAAAGTTTATTATTTTGGACAGCGGGCAAAATCTTATTGCAATTGCGGATATTGATATTGATAAATGGCATATTAATTACGATTGCGTGGTTAATCTATAATGCCTGTCCCATGTTCGGACATATAGCGTTGAAATCGACATATAATCAGGAGGATATTAGCATCGTATGACTTCGAAGAGTGAAATTATCGGGAAGTTCAAAAAGCACGAAAGTGACACCGGCTCGCCGGAAGTCCAGGTGGCCCTTCTTACCGAAAGGATCAACTACCTGACCGAACACTTCAAGGTGCATGCAAAGGACTTTCATTCCCGCAGGGGCCTGCTTAAGCTGGTTGGACAGCGAAGAAGGCTTCTCGATTACCTGAAGAAAAAAGATCTTCAGAGATACAGGGATATCGTTAAAAACCTTGGTTTAAGAAGATAACCCTCTGTATCGATTCCACAGAGATGGAATCGCATTACGGGTCATGGAGAAGTCAGAATATAGGAGCCAGATGAGCCGGTAAGGATCGCGCCTTGCCGGTTTTTCTGACTTCTGGATTCTGACTGCATCCTCTTCCCGCCTCATCTCTGTGGAACCATCTTTAACATACACTAGAGAGGTATTTGTATGAGTATTGACGTCAAAGTTCCTGTTGGCAGGGAGACCCTGAATTTTAACACGGGTTATCTGGCCAAGCAGGCCGATGGTTCTGTGGCCGTTTCCTATGGAGAAACCGTTGTTTTCGCGACAGCGGTAATGTCAAGGGAAGTAAAAGAGGGCCAGGATTTTTTCCCGCTCACGGTCGACTACCGTGAGAAAACGTACGCTGCGGGCAAGATACCCGGCGGATTCATCAAGCGCGAAAACAGGCCAAGCGACCGGGAGATACTGGTCAGCAGGCTCACTGACAGGCCCATGAGGCCGCTGTTTCCCAAGGACTTCGTAAACGAGGTCCAGATCATTATCTATGTCCTGTCGGCTGACAGGGAAAACCAGCAGGACGTGGTGGCGATCAACGCTGCGTCGGCGGCGCTCATGGTTTCGGGCGCGCCCTTCAAGGGCCCGGTCGGCGCGGTGCGTATCGGCCGCGTTGACGGAAAGTTCGTGGTGAACCCGACCTTTTCACAGATGCCCCAAAGCGACATCGACCTGATGGTGGCCGGGACCAAAAAAGCGGTGACCATGATCGAGGGATCTTCAAAGAATGTTTCCGAGGCGGACATGGTCGCAGCGGTGCGTCTCGCGCACGAGAACATCATCACGATCTGCAAGTGCCAGGAAGAATTGAGGGACCAGGTCAAGAAAGAGCCCTTCACCTACGTATCTTTCGTGCCCGACGCAGAGCTTGAAAAAGAGATCAGGGCGAAGTATTTCGGCGAGCTTGAAAAGCTCTCCTCTCTCACGAAAAAGAAGGTCCGCGAAAACGCGGTACACGAGATAATTGAAAAAGCGAAAAAGGAAATGGCCGAGCGTTTTCCCGAAACGGCGGGCCAGTGCGGATCGATCATTGATTCGATGGACGGCGAGATCGTCAGGCGCAGGATCCTCGAAGAAGGCAGGCGCGCCGACGGCCGCGGCCTTAAAGACATCCGCCCGATTGACATCATGCTCGGCATACTGCCCCGCGCTCACGGCTCCGCGGTGTTCACCAGGGGCGAAACGCAGAGCCTCGGCGTGACAACGCTGGGAAGCATCGGTGACGCGCAGAGGCTTGACTTCATCGAAGGCGAAAGCGAGAAGCGTTTCATGCTGCACTACCAGTTCCCGCCTTTTTCGGTAGGCGAGACCGGCAGGACCGGCGGCGTGGGGCGGCGCGAGATCGGGCATGGCATGCTTGCCGAGCGCGCGCTCGAATACGTAATCCCCGAGGCGAACACCTTTCCGTACACGATACGGCAGGTTTCCGAGATACTCGAGTCGAACGGGTCTTCGTCCATGGCCACGGTCTGTTCGGGCTCGCTTGCGCTGTTCAACGCGGGCGTTCCCCTGAAAGCGGCGGTCGCCGGCATCGCGATGGGACTCGTCATGGAAGGCGACCGGTACGCGGTCCTCTCGGACATTCTGGGCCTTGAAGACCACCTCGGCGACATGGACTTCAAGGTCGCCGGAACTACCGAGGGCATCACGGCGTTCCAGCTTGACATAAAGATCGAGGGTATCACCCCGGAGATCATGGAGGCCGCCCTCGATCAGGCCAGGGAGGGGCGGCTCCAGATACTCAAGACCATGGGCAGCGTCATTTCCAAGCCCGAAAGCAAGCTCTCGCCGCACGCACCCAAGATAGAGATCATGACCATCGATCCGTCGAGGATCGGAGAGGTAATCGGCGGCGGAGGAAGGGTGATCAAGCGGATCATCGAGGAGACCGGGGCAGACATAAACATCGAGGACGACGGCACCATCACGATCTGCGCTGTGGAGGACAAATCGATCAAGGGAGCGATTGACTTTATCAACAGGATAGTCAAGGACCTTGAGGTTGGCGCGATCTACGAGGGCACAGTCGTCAAGATTATGGACTTCGGAGCCTTCGTCGAAATAGCGCCGGGCAAGGACGGGCTTGTCCACATCTCGAAGCTTGACCGTCAACGCGTGAACAAGGTCACCGACGTCGTCAACGTGGGCGACAAGGTAAAGGTCAAGATCATCAAGATCGACAACAACGGCAGAATAGACCTGAGCAGAAAGGACGTCCTGGACCTGGAATAGTGGATGGTTAAAAAGTACAGACTTGACAACGGCATGACGGTGCTTCTGGAGCCGGTCGAGGGAGTGGTCTCCATATCGGCCGGCCTCTGGATCAAGACCGGTTCCAGGAATGAGTCATTTTCGCAGTACGGTTACGCCCATTTCGTCGAGCACATGCTTTTCAAAGGTACGGCGAAATATTCCGCCGCCGACATAGCCAGAATCGTCGACCGTGTCGGCGGCCAGCACAACGCCGCAACCAACCGGGAATACACCTGCTATTACATCAACGTCGTTTCCGAGCACCTGCCCATGGCGGTCGAGGTGCTCGCCGACATGTATTACAACTCTCTTTTCGACAACGTCGAACTCGGCAAGGAAAAGAAGGTAATCATAGAAGAGATCAGGATGTACGAGGACACCCCGGATGAGTTCATCCATGACCTATTCATGGAATGCATGCTGGAGGGGCATCCCCTGTCGCATTCGATCCTCGGGACGATCCAGAGCATCGAAGGAACAACGCGTGAAAGCCTCACCGGTTTCTACCAGGACCAGTACGGCACCGACAACGCCATTTTCGTCGTTTCGGGAAATTTTGACCTGAGTAACGCCGAGGCCATAATCTCCCGTTTTTTTATGAAGAAAATCACGGGGGCCGCTGAAGCGGCGCCTGTGATCGATGCGCCCGCAAGGGTCATGAGGAAACACGTTCAGCGGGATCTCGAACAGGTGCATTTCTGCATGGGCACCGAGGGAATCCCCAGGAACGACGATGACCGCTGGCCCATGTACATACTGAGCACGATTTTCGGCGGGAGCATGTCTTCGCGTCTTTTCCAGAATATCCGGGAAAAGGAAGGGATCAGCTATTCGATATATTCGTTTCACTCCTCGTACCGGGACCACGGCATATTCGGGATTTACTGCGCCACTTCGCCCGAAACATACGGCAGGGCGGTCGAGCTCATCATCAAGGAGTGCCGCGACCTGCTTGAAAAGGGCATAACCGAGCAGGAGCTTGCGGATGCGAAGAGCTTCATGATCGGCAATCTGGCTCTTTCCCTCGAAAGCACCGAGGTGCGCATGGGACATCTTGCCAAGAACGAGATTATCTTTCAGCGGAGCTTCTCGTATGAGGATATTTTGCACTGCATAAACAATATTTCACTTGACGATTTTTCGAAAATCAGCAAAAAACTCTTTCATGATAAAACGCTTTCGCTCGTTTCGGTCGGCGAGGTATCGGGCCCTGACATGAAAAGCGAAAAGCTGCGGCTGTGACTTTCAGGCCCGGAACAGTATCCTAAACCAGGCGGAGTTAGTATGGCATCGAAAAACGAAGGCATAAACAGCACCATCGGGCAGGGCTCGGTGTTTGAAGGCAAGTTCTATATCAGCGGGTCGCTCCGGATCGACGGCAAGTTCGAAGGGGAGATCAAGACAGACGAGGAACTCGTCGTGGGCGAGACCGGCCGTGTTAAGACCGACATCGCGGCCAAATCCGTGGTGGTTGCCGGTACGGTAATCGGGAACATCAGGGCGCTCGAGGAGGTCAGGCTGCTCGAAACTGCCAAGGTCCTCGGAGATATCACCGCCCCGGCGATATCGATACAACGCGGCGTCGTGGCCCAGGGGAAGATCATGATTACAGGCAGCTATAAAAAGGACCCGAAAAAAGTCATCGAGGACTCCTATAACATGGGTCCCTCGAAGCTCAATGAGAACCAGAGGCCTGAACGCTAAAAAAATTGATCCTGCGCCCCTTTGTTGCTTTACGGGCGTCTCAAAATCCGCTTTTAACATTATATTATATTGATGAAAAGTGGCTTATACAATGAAAGCGCCCGCAGGGAGTCATCCTTGAAATGTATCAGGAGTTTCCTTATTTTCGTGAAGCAGAGTATTAATTACTGCCATTATAAATGCCGATAACAACATCAGGGCCGTGTCCCCGGCGGTTTTTTCCGGCGCGGTTTTATGAAAAATTCGACGAGAAAGACATTCAGGTTCGGCAGGTTCAATCTGACCGTATTGACCAACGAGGTCATGGTGTTTTACGCCGGCCGGGACAAGATTTATTTCAAACGCTTTTACCTCTCCGCGCCCCGCTTTTCGAAAAAGATAGCTTTCGCGTTGCTGATTGCGGTATTCATATCCCTGGCGGTATTATATTCAGGCCTGAAGGCGCCGGGGCCCGACAGGGAGATTGCCCAGGTCGTTGATCCTCTTGCGGACGACGACAGGGAAAAAAACAGGATACTTCTTTCCGAAAATACCGATTACTCCACGCCTGATGAATCACGGGCTCTGGTCATATCCGAGCATGTGGTCGCTCCAGGCGAGAACCTGAGCGCTATCGCCAAACAGTACGGCATATCCATCGACACCATCTGCGGCTCGAACAACCTCACCTCGTACGACTTCATCAGGGAGGGCGTTCATCTCAAGATACCCAACAAGGACGGCATCATCTACCGCATGAAGGACGGGAACAACATAGCGGGGATCGCCGAAAGATACCGGGTTTCTCTGGAAAAGATCATCGCCGAAAACCGGATCGAAAATCCGGATTTCGTCCCGGTCGACGCGGTGCTGTTCATACCGGACGCCAAGCCCCAGAACATCGTGAACGGCTTCATGTGGCCGTGCTCGATCAGGGTGATCACCTGCGGATACGGGTGGAGGCAGAACCCTTTCAACGCCGAATACCGCGAGTTTCATCAGGGGCTCGACATCCGCGCCAGGTACGAATGGGTGCGCTCTTCGAAGTACGGTAAGGTCACCTATACGGGCTGGCTCGGGGGATACGGCAAGACGATCGTGATCGCTCACCCGGGCGGATGGAAGACCCTGTACGGTCACCTGTCGAAGATCATCGTCAGACCCGGCCAGTACGTCAAACAGGGCCAGTCGATCGGCAAGAGCGGGAACACCGGACGCTCGACAGGGCCGCACCTGCATTTTGAAATCACCAAATACGGCAGCCACACCAATCCTTATTCGCACCTGAAAAAAAGCCGGATATAATTGTATTGTGGAATTATATTAATGTGTGCAAAAACCGGCGGAACGCTCCGCCGGTTTTTGTATATGCGGATCACAATTTGATATTGTAGACCTTCGTGCTTTCGTCCGGGAACCGCACCATGAACTCGACAGGCTGTTTTTCTTCGCTGATGAACTCCTTGACCAGCGGTTTCGTGCATTGGATGACCCAGGTGTACGTATAGCCCACGGATGTGCCGTAGCTGCTGATCAGCATGTGCTTGATCGGGATAAGCGTTATCGACTGGAGAAGATTGTTTTTTCTCGCGTCCCTCAGCTTGAACGACAGATCGATCTCGTTGTCGAGAAACGGCATGGTGGTTTCCAGCGTGAAATATATGAATTTATTGTCGTCGTACCTGAGATTGTCGACAAAATTCGCCAGTTTCTTTTTGTGCTCGGCGCTGATGTTTCCGCTTTCAACGATCAGCTGGCGGGCGTAGGCGACAAACTGATTGTAGCTGTTGAAGTCGAGTATGTCCGAGCGGGCCATGGTGTTGTAATACTTGCCGCTCGCCTTGACATCGTCCTTCACGATTTTGTACGAGAAGCATCCCATTGGAAATACAAGCAATGACATGATGGCAATTGCATGAAATTTACGCATTAAAGGCCTCCTTGTTTCACTATATTTTTAGGGGTTCATGCCTCGTTAAAAGCGTCAAGAATTATTTTATATAGAAATAAAAGCAATATAGCACTAAAATCTTGTATATTGATAATGGCGGATTCAAGTTTTGCTGTAATATGTAATCTCCGGAATTCCCGCATTGTTTTTTAATATGAAACCATACCATATGCTTGACAAACGAATATCCCCTGAAGAATAAATAAGACAGCCATCATCATTCTGCGTTTTTCAAGAGTCGTGACAGAAAATATTTTTAAATCCTTCGACGGTACCGGGATCGAGGCGGAACTATACAGGGCCGGGCATCAGCGCGGCTGCGTCGTTTTCTGGCCCTGCATGGGCGGAGCTTTCGGCATGTACCGTTTCCCGGCAGGTGATTTTACGGCGCGGGGATACTCGGTCGTTCTCTACAATCCGAGGGGGCACGGGGCTTCGGGCGGGCAGATGTCAATCCAGACCGCATTGAAGGACCTCGATTTTTTCATCGCCGGCAGCGGTCTGAAAGATGTCCCGCTCGTTGGTATCGGGCACAGCGCCGGGGCCAATGCGCTTCTGCAGTACTCTTCTCTCAATGCTGACCTCGGCCGGTTCTTCCTGGTTGCGCCGGTGCTCGACTCCCGCATGTCGCTCGAGTACCTGTACGATCGCGGGAACATCGGCGAATTCAACGATATACTGGCGATGCGGGCCGGAGCCCGTGACGTCATCGACGAGTGTCTCGGCGACAGCAGGTGGATGGATCGGGCGTACTGGGATGCGATGGGCCTGCGCCGTTACATGGATGCGAAGTCGGGCCTTCTGATGATCGGGACTTTCCTGGAAAACCTGTTTCTACCCGGCCACAACGCGTACGGATATCTGAGGGAGAAAGCCCGGGTCACGGATGTCATCGTGGCTGCGGAGGACCACTGGTATCCCCTGGAAGAGACAAA
>JAKLIV010000109.1 GCA_022709405.1 Spirochaetota bacterium | reverse complement strand
CTGCGACTGCCATGGCAGGTCTCCTCTCCTTTTTGCTGATTCAGAAGTTTCCCAGAACCGCTGTTTTACTACAATCACATTTTCGCCCGAACATGAAAAATTCAGGCAGGATTCCAGGGGGATTTCACCTCTCCCGTTTCTTTTTGAAAAAACTCTGGAGCAGCTCGACGGATCTCTCCTCGAGCAGCCCGAACTCGATCGCCGGAACATGGTTGAGGAGCGCATTGCCGCACACGTCGAGCACGGTCCCGCACGCGCCGTATTTTCGGTCACGCGCGCCGATCACGAGCCTTTCGATGCGCGCGTGCACTATGGCGCCGGCGCACATGGCGCAGGGCTCCTTGGTGACGAAGAGCCCGCACCCGACAAGCCGCTCGTTTCCCAATATCCGCGACGCCTGTTCAATGGCTATCATCTCGGCATGGCGCGTCGCGCAGCTGTCGCTGCGGTTCGAGTTGCGCGCCCGGGCGATGACCATGCCGTCCTTGACGATTACCGCGCCCACCGGCACCTCGTCGAGCTCCCCGGCCTCTGCGGCCAGGCCAAGGGCGAGCTCCATGAATTCAATATCGGTCACGTCTCTCTTTCCCCGCTTCCATGATCTCTCTCACCGCGCGGTCAAGCTTGTCATAGTGGCTCCCGCGCCAGTATACGCGGCCGCACCCGCGGCAGCGGAAGTATTCAGTGCACCATGACCGGACTCCCGGAGGCACCAGATCCATCGCTGCCGAATAATCATCCCCGCCGTCGGCCGGGTCGAGGCGCCCGATGATGCCGTTGCACTCGATGCACCTCGTGAACGGACTGCACCTGGACCACAGGTCGAGCCTTTCGAGCACCTCTGTCACCTGCGCTGCCGGATCGGTGCTCCTCACGATGAATCCCCTGGTCACCGAACGCCTCATCAAAAGCTGCCGGTCCCTGGTGAGCAGCACCCTTTTTTCTTCGGCCGAAATCCGCGCGAGATGATCGTCATCCCTGTCCTTTTCATAGTCGGCGTCAAAGCCGAGCAGCCGGAGCCTGCGGGCCAGCTTGCCCAGGTGCACGTCGAGAACGAACCTCGTGTCCCTCAACGGCTCGGGCCTGAGCCTTGATGCGCCCTGAATGTCCAGCGTTTCAAATTCAGGATACACGCTGATGCGGTCATCATCTGAAACGATGTAAGAGAAATCGACCGATCTGCCGTTCACCAGAATGAGGTCCACCTCAACATGCGGCACGCCGAACGATTCAACGAGGTCCTTGACCGAGCGCTTTCCCTTGAACGTGTGGACGATGTCCCTTTTCCTCTTCGCCGCGGGAAGAAAGTCATTGAGCTCTTCATAGAAGCGTATCGTGACCCTGTACATTACAGGTCCGGCAGCAGGTCATCCAGGGAGCGCTTGGGCACGTGATGCACCCGGTTTTCGTCGCGCCAGTACTTGATGTCCCCGTCGGGAGGCACCCCGTCGATGACCACGGTCTCCCTGGGCACACCCAGCGCGATGACGAGCTCGATGGAGTATTGTTCGGGGATGGACAGGACCTCGCGCAGTCCCTTCTTGTTCACTGAGCCGATGATGCATCCGCCGTAACCCTTCTCGACCGCGCCCAGGAGCATGGTCTGCGCGCAGATGCCGTGGTCCCAGATGACCTCGTCGCTTATCCGCTTGTCCGAAAGCATGATGATGTAGGCCGAGGGGCGTTCGCCCTCCTCGGGCCCGGGCCATTCTTTCAGGTACGCGGCCCATCCGAGATACGGGAATATGGTCGAATTTTTCGCCGAATCGGCCGAGAGGATGTATTTCAACGGCTGCCGGTTCGCGGCCGACGGCGCAAGCCTGGCCAGGTCGACAAGGTCCCTGAGGTCATCGAGGGGAATTTTCCTGTCCTGGTAAAAACGGCGGTAGCTCCTGTTCTTTCGCACAATGTCCTTGAGCATCATCCTCACCCCCCCGGGAGCCGTTTCCTCACATGTATTTGGGCTCCTTGTATGAATACATGTCATGCACCCCGCCCTCGATCTGGGCCGACAGCGAGCGCAGTTCGAACCTCAGTTTTCCGGAATAGAGGTATTCATGCAGCGTCTTGACGTCCCTGGCCCCCATGTCCTGGAACGAATGCCGTATACCCTGTATCAGGTAGGGCACATAATCGAACAGCGATCCCTTGTCGACGACCGAGCCCGAAACACCCTGCGCGACCTTGATCTTGGCGTCCTCGGCGAAATAGCGCTTCGATCCGCCGGCCTCCATGGCCTCCTGGGACGCCATGCCGCGGTACTTTTTCAGGCGCACGCCGTTCTCGTAGAAGTAATCGCCGGGGGCCTCGGCCGTCCCTGCGAACATCGATCCCATCATCACCGACGAAGCGCCCAGGGCCATGGCCTTGGAGATATGGCCTATGGTGGCGATGCCCCCGTCGGCGATCACCGGCACCTGGTATTTGCGGGAGTATCTGGCCGTCTTGAATATCGCAGTGGCCTGCGCCCTGCCCACCGACATCGTCATCTGTGTCGTGCAGATTGAGCCTGGCCCCATGCCGATGCGCAGCGCGTCAACGCCCGCCCTGATCAGGTTTTCGGCCTGCTCCTCGGTGACGATATTGCCGCCTATGATGTCGATCTGGGGATATTTCTTTTTTATGTACTTGATCATTTCGACCTGATACACCGAATTGCCCTGCGCCGAATCGATGACCACGAGATCGACCCCTGCGGCGACCAGGGCTTCGAGCCGTTCCCTGGCCTCGTCCTTGGTGGAAATAGCGGCGCCCACGAGAAGCTGCTTCCTCGCGCCTTTGGATGCGAGCGGATATTCCCGGTTTTTCAGGAGGTCGTTGCGGCACATGAGGGCCACAAGCCGGCCCTCGTTGTCAACGATGGGAAGCTTGCCCTTCTTCGACGTTTTCAGGATATTGTTGGCCTCGACGAGGGAAATGCCCACCTTCGCGGTCAGCAGGTCGGTGGTCATGACTTCGGAAAGCTTCTTGCCGCGGTCGGTTTCGAAATCGAAGTCCCTGTTAGTGACGATCCCCAGGAGCTTCGATTCGAGCTTGCCGTTCTCGGTTATGGGGATACCCGAAAAACCGTAATTTTCCTTTATGCGATCGATGTCGGCTATGATATTCGAGGGAGACAGGACCATCGGCTCGTTTATGAAGCCGTTCTCGTAACGCTTGACCTTCTTTACCTGATCGGCCTGCTCCTGGACCGTATTGTTGTAATGGATTATGCCCACTCCCCCCATCAGCGCGAGGCCGATGGCCATCTTGCTCTCGGTCACGGTGTCCATGGGGCTGGAGACCATCGGGCTCTTGATCCTGATGTTTCTGGTCAGGTTGGATTCAAGGTTCACGTCCTCGGGCGCGAAATCGATATATCCCGGCAGTATGATAAAATCGTTGTAGGCGTAGCCGTTTTCCCGTTCAAAAAGTTCGGCAGCCGAAAAACCGTCAAGTTTGGTCATTCCTTTCTCCTCGAAGCGATCTTCTGAGACTCCATGAAGACCCGCCGCAACGATCAGAATTTACCTGAGAATGTCATTTCAGCGCGGTCTCGGCGGATCTTTCCCGGTAGATTAATGGAAAATCAAATATTTTTATTGTCTATTTTGTCAAGCAAATAGAATTATGTTTCAAAATACTGGACATTCCTGAAAAATCAAGGAGAAAAACATGGGGCATTGCAAACGCAGGGGATATTGCTGCCAGGACGTGCGGCTGGCGGAGTCGCCCGAACTTCTTCAAAAAGCGTACGAATACTGGATAAAATCCCCGAAAATAGACCCGAAGTTCTCCGATATCTATCTCATTTACCCCATGCTGATATTCAAATACGAAAATCCCTCCGAAGACCTCCCCTACCACTACAGATGCAAGCATTTCATCCATGACGAAAACGGGATTCCCGCCTGTTCGATCCATCCCATAAGGCCGAGGATGTGCAGCGGCTTTCCCCATTACGACGACGTCGAACACCTCGACACCGCGGGGCCGCTGAGCCCCTACGAGGGATGCGGATACAACGACCCTGATTGAGGCGGATTCATTCCAGGGTGCATTCCGGCGCGATCCATTCGCCCGGGCCGGCGAGCAGATAGCACATTACGTATTCCTCGAGGGTCTTCTTCGGCCCTTCCCGGTTGGCCATGAGTCTGAAGCTCGCGTTTTTATGCCGGTGACGGTATGACTTGAAAAGCTCCCTCGGATCGTCGTACACGTATTCGGGATAGTTTTTCCTCTGCCCGAGAATGATGTCGATTTCATGCTCGCGGAGGCACGATTTTCCGGTCCTGTCCATGTTTGCCGACAGCACCTTCATCTCCTCGTAGCTGAGGCCCAGCAGGAACTCCCTGAGCGCGTCGACCTCTTCGATGCAGAGATTGTCCCGCTGCAGGAAATCCACCCATATGTGCGACGTGGTTTCAGAAACCTTGAACAGCTCCGAGACTCCCAGCATCGTGCCGAATGCGGGATGCAGACTCCTGCGGGCCTTCCATATGCCGTTTAAAACCGGCGCGAACTCCTCGACTCCGTGGTCCATTCGGTACTCCCACATGTTCGCGAGAAGGTACCCCGCATTGCTTCTTATGTGCTCCGGGATATCGCGGTCAGAAATTATGGAAAGAAAGACCTCCTCGGCCATCAGGTTGAACACGGTCGAGGAGATGGCTTCCGTTATTTCGGCGCGGCCGCCCCGCTCTTCGTCGACCAGGTAATAGAGCAGGTAAAAAAAATTGATCTTGGCGAAAAAGAGGCTCTTCCCGAGCAGGGCCTTAGTGGGAACGTGAAGGACCAGGTCGGCGGTATCCCTTATCTGCAGAGTTTTGACGAGGGTGTCGACCGAACGCCCGGTAAGCCCGAGGCGCTGAACGCCGAGGATAGAAGGATATTTTGAAATGGCCGTGGCCAGATCATGCAGGGCCGTTTCATTGTTGGCCACGGATTCGTATTCCTCGGATCTGCCCTCCCCGCTGAGGCGGTTTTTAACGTTCTCGACTATCCTCTCCTCAGCGGGATTCAGCGGAATGATTCTTCTCATGGCGTTCCGGTGCCGCGGCCTCAGAACTTCAGTTTCTTCTTCAGGGACTTCGTCGACTTGTTTATTTCTTTTCCCGCGCTCTTTTCGGCCTTCTTGACTTCATCGGCCGCCTTGTCGGTCGCCTTGTCGACCGCTTTATTGACTTCTTTCTCGGCCGCTTCCTTGGCTGCTTCGACCGCCATGCCCGCGGCGTCCTTTGCGAGATCGCCGAGCGAGCCGAGTTTGGGATGCACCAGAGAAGCTTCAGGCTTTGACATGGTGCCGCCGACCTCGTATCCGAGGAATATCCTGCCGTCCTTGTTGACGAGGGGCTTCATCGCCTCATCGACGAGCTTCTCGGGCTTGACGACCTTGGCGAGCTTGCCGGTCAGGACCTTTTTGACATTCGATTCAAGGGACTTCCTGATTTCCTTGTCGTATTTTTCAGCCACGACCATGTCGAGCTTCACGTCGATGTCCTTGGAATTGACGTTAGCCTTGCCCGCATAACCGAGATTGAAATCGTCGGTCTTGAGAGTCCCGTCCTCGAGCTTCACTGTGCCCGCCTTGTACCAAGCCTTCACGAAAGCGTCTTTCCAGGTCACGGTGTCTTTCAGGAACCCAACCTTGCCGATATATTTGGTCAATGCCTCGATCTTCTTCAGCTCCTCGAAAATCTGGAGCCCGGTAAGGCTGCCTCGGGGCATGCCCGCCTTGATCGTGAGCTCCGGGTCGAGCTTCCTCGTTTTCAGGTCAAACGGCCGCGCATCCGCATCAACCGCAAAACCGATGTCAAATGACTTGACGCTGCCTGATTTCATGGGTCCGGTCGTTTTAACGCCGAAATCGAGTTCGATCTTCAGTGAATCGTGCTTTTCAAGGGCCTTCGGGTCGATGTCCACGTTTTTGACAAACGCCGCAAGGTCATACACCTCGAAGGTCTGGTCATATTTTTTATCAAGGTACGAAAGCCTGCCCTTTTCAATGCCGATTTTACCCACAGACACCGCAACAGGGATATCGTCGGCTGTCATTGGCTTGTCGGGCTCCAGCGCCTCTTCCTTTTTCTTTCTCTCGGCCTCGGCCTTTTCCTCAGCGGTCATGGGCTTCGGCTTCAGCAGGTCGTCGAAGTTGTATCCGCCGTTTTCATTCTTCACCACGCTGATTTTCGGCTCGCGCAGGACAAGCTCCCTGAGGACCAGCTGCCTGTGCACGAGCGGGAGAAGAGAGACCTTGAAAGTAAACGAATTCAGGCTCACGAAAACGTCTTTCGACGGGACCGGCTTGTCCCTGAGCGCCTCGAGCTGGCGCGCGTTCTTGTAGTTGGATATGTAAACGCCGTTGACCTCGATGCCCGAAATTGCGGAAAAGATGCCGACATCGATGCTTTCGATCGTCACATGCCTGTTCAGCGCCTCGCGCATCCTGTCCTGGATGAATTCCTTGTCGACCACGATTATCAGCACTATCCCTGCGATGAGAATCACCGCAGCCACCAGGCCGATTATGCCTCCGATTATTTTTAACGCGATCTTCATTGTATTACTCCTCAATAATATTATTTTTTTGCTCGTAACGATCAAAACATCACGATCCCGCCCACACTGCTGTCCTTACGTATGCAGATGGCCGTCATATCGTCCTCCTGGTCCCGGTAATCGATGAACTCGTACACCGACCCGAGGATGGAATGGATGATGTTCCTTGACGAAAGGTCCTGGGCCTTTTTGAAATTGCTTACCAGCCTTTCCTCCCCGTACATCTCGTATTTGTTCCTGTCATGCATGGGCGACGCTTCGGTTATGCCGTCGGTGTACATGAAAAGGCAGTCGCCCTCTTCCATGACCATCTCGGTATACGCGTATTCGTTGTCATCAAAAAGGCCGACAAGGGGCCCTGTCTGCGGCAGCTTTCTCACCCCGCTGTTCCGGGAAAAATACAACGCCGGGGGATGGCCTGCGTTCAGGTATTTTATCTTTCCTTCTTTCAGGCGTATCTGGCAGAGTATCACCGTTCCGTAATAGGCCATGTCCTTCAGGTCGCCGAGCATTGAATCGCTTATGGCCTTCACGACATCCGAGGGAGACCTGTCTGCGGCCGAAGCGTTGCGGAAAATCGTCCTGATCTGGTTGCCTACATAAGCCGACGCCATGCCGTGGCCCGATATATCGCATATAATGAGCTGATACACGTCGTCGCTCATGAAAAATCCGTCGAAAAAATCCCCCGAAAGGTCGGCGGCCGGGAGGTATGACGAGGCGATATCGTAGCCGATTATATTTTTGAAGTCGGGAAGAAGCGAAACCTGCAGTTTACGGATCTTTGAAATCTCGGCTTTATACTCGCTGTTTTTGTTCTTCAGCATTCTCTCGATGCTGAACCGTTCGTTCATCACGCCGATGTAATCCATGAACAGCCCCATGATCTTGCGGTCGTCCTCCTTGAACTCCGCGGCGGATTCGAAAAGGGCGTAGCCGAACGCGCGTTGGGCCTGGACCAGCGGCAGTATATACAGGTAAATCATCCCGCTTTTTTTCTGAATCCTGAAAGACCTGCCCTTGGGATCTATTTTCGACTTCAACAGACCGCCTTCCTGAAGGGCAGCCAGCGGCAGATACCCGTTGTCGTCGAAGCATTTCTGCGCCACCGGGCTGAAACCGCTATCATCATGTCTGACGATTTCGAAATATCCGAAGGGGATTATATCGTGGAGCGTCTCGACCGCATTGTAGTCGAAAGATGCGCTCCTGGCCGAGAGCCCCCGCTTGATGATCTCTTCGAGCTTGTAAAGCTTCCTGTTGTAGCCGAGCTGGTCTTTAAAGGCCGATTCGAGGTTCATTCTTCCGCGGATGATTCGTTCGAAGATCGAGGTTTTCGCCGTCACCTCGAACGGGATAAACGGTTTCCTGATGAAATCGTCCGCACCGGCCGCGTAACCCTCCTCTATGATCCCGGAATCGTAGGAATCGGTTATGATGATGATCATCATGTTGTCGTACTTGCCGGCCCTTCTCAGGCTTCGGCAGATTTCAATTCCGCTCGAGTCAGCGAGCTTCAGGCTCAGGAAAAGGATATGCGGATTGTACTCGTTCAGCCTGGATTTGAATTCCAGGTAACTGCCGAGCAGGAGAAGCCGGTATCTTTCAGAAAGCAGTTCCGTGAGAGACGACCTGACGAAGGAATCATCGTCGAGGACGAGGATTTTCAGAAATTCGCTCATTATTAATCATATAGCACCACATGTCAAAATAATCAAGGATTTTTGACCTGAAACCGCAGTATCAATCGCGCATAGCGGCGGCGGCCGGCGTTTTTTGCGGCGCTGTTTCACCGGCGGTCTTTCTTTCATGGAAGACCCAGGCCATCTCCGCGCCGATGACGAAAATGAAGCTCGTGTACCATATCCAGATCATCAGTATGACGATGGTGTTGAGCGAGCCGAAAATCGACGAGTAATCGTTGATCTCGGTGATGTAGTACGAAAAAAAACTTTTTATCACTTCATAGCTCAACGACGCGAAAAGCGCGCCCTTTATGAGCGATATGTCGTCGATTTTTCTCGGGGGCACGAAGCGGTAGATGACGAAAATGATCACCGTGTTGACCAGGAGCGCGGCCAGCGCGGCGAAGAGAAAAGGGACGTTTCCGATGCTCGCGAGCCCGTCTTTGATGAATGAAATGCTCTGGAGATGCATGTTTATGAATCCCGCAATGTCGCTGTTTTGAGCCACCACGACGAGGTTTGAAAAAACCGTGAACAGCACGGCAAGCACGCCCATGAAAAGAATGATGACGAAATGCCTGATCTTGGCCTTCCAGTATTTCCTGTTTTCGTCGATTCTGAAGGCCTTGCCGAGCGCGTTTTCGAGGATGTCGAAGACAAGGCTGCCCCACCAGAAAAGAAAGGGAAGCCAGATGAAAGCCAGATAGCGTTTTTTGTACACGATCCTGTCGATCACCACCACGAGCTTGTGGATGTCGATGGACGGAAGCTGGCTGCGTATCTGGTTCAGGTAAAGCCGGGCCATATCGTCGGAATTGTAAAAAAAGCTCAGTGTCGATATGATGACCAGGGAGGCGGGGATGAACGATATGAGAAAAAAGAACGCTATCGCGCAAGTGGAGAGCTCGCCGTCATGGTCCATGTAATTCCTGAACACCCTCTTCAGGTCTATGAAGAAAAGGGTGTAAACCGAACTGGCGACTCTTTGAAAAGATTGTACGACGATCTCATACAGCTGTTGAAGGCGTCTGGCAAAAATCATCGACACACCCTGTATCAGATCATCGGTATTGTTTCAAGGACTTTTTTAATCCGGCTCATTCGTCCCTGCCCCCGAGCAGGCCGGCCCTTACGAGAAAATAAAGAAGCGTCATGATGGAGGATGCGGCCGCGGCCACATAGGTCATCGCGGCGGCCGAAAGGACCCTGTTGACGCCCGCGAGCTCTCCGGCCGTCAGAAAGCCCTGCGCGGCCAGGATCCGTTTCGCCCTTGACGAGGCGTTGAATTCGACCGGAAGCGTGACAAGCTGAAAGAACACGACCGCGCTGAAAAGGAGAATCCCCGCCTTGACCAGGCCCATGGCGCCCATGATGAAGCCGGCGAAGATTATTATCCACGAAAAACTCGAACCGATCGACGCAATGGGGACCATGGTGTTCCTGAGCATCAGGGGACCGTAAGAGGCCGCGTGCTGTATGGCGTGGCCGGTCTCGTGCGCGGCGACGCCTATGGCCGCCACCGATGCGCCGCGGTAGTTCTGCGGCGAGAGCCTCACCACTTTTTTGGCCGGGTCGTAGTGGTCAGAGAGAAAGCCCTGGGTCTCGGTGACCGCTATGCCCGCAAGCCCGTTGCGGCGCAGGATCTCTCGGGCGACATCGGCCCCGCTCATGCCTGAAGACGACATTACTCTCGAATATTTCTTATAGGTGGATTTCACCCTCAATGAGGCGAACAGCGAGAGTATTAAAACAGGGGCCATCAAAAGCCAGTACAGGGGGTCCAGGCCGAACATATTTGAAGCACTCCTTTTTTATTATTAATAGTATGTCCCGGGAAAGATATGTTACATACCCGGCGCGGGATGTCAAGGATTGTACGGCCATGCCATAAACTTGAATCGAAATTGACTTTGTTTATCGCACTTCCAAAATCCCTGATGACTATAATATAGCGAAGATTTCATAATAATCTTATCAGTACCTGAAAAATGTTCAGGTAGAACATAATAATATATCTTTTCATTTTTCCGGTATTCCCGCCTGTGAGCGGCTTATTTCTCCCTATCGGCGGATTCTGGAACAGCAATCCGGATATCGGCCGCCACCGGCGGTGAAAAGGCGCTACATAGAACATCAGACGGAGCGGTGACGGAGCGGTGACGGCTATGGAACGGGGTTGCCCTCATCCTCCCGGCCTCCTTCTCCCGAAGGGCGAAGGAGGGGCAGGAGTGCGCTAGTCCGCATGCCTGCATGTCCCCATCCTCATGAACGCGTTTGTCGCTGCTGCGGCATGAATCCGCATCCTCTTTCAGGTTTTTTTTCATGTACCGCGAGATGAAAAGATTGTGGCCGGTCATCCCCAGCTTGCAGGCCTTTCTATTGTATGTATCTTTCTCCTTATCCGGCAAAGACCGCCACAAGGCCATCGCGTCCCTGAACCGCGAGCGGTTCTTCTTCTGCGCAGGCGTGTTCGGGCTGGGGGGCATGATCCATTGGCGCATAATGGTTTTGCCGTTCCTTGTATAGAGAACAAGATTGCCCACGCTGCCGCTGATCGAGGTGAGTACCGGGTTGAGGGTCGCTGTTGCCATAAGGGTCCTCCTGTGCGTGTGATTGAGGTATCATAAGGTAGTCCAAAAAAAGGGGATTTTGGTACAATTATTCCGGAAAAAAAAGGCCCCTTGCGGCGTTATCCCCCCAACCCCCCCACAGGGGGGCTTAACCTGGAGTGTTCCCCTGACAGGGGAGGATTTGCCGGTTTTTCACCGGCGATGGGTGATGCCGGAACCTCCGGCAGAAGTTTTGGCCCGGAGTAACGGGCCGGGATTGTGCTACTTTCTTTTGCTTGTCCAAAAGAAAGTAACCAAAGAAAATGACACCACCTCGCCGGTGGGGGCTACGGTCGAAACTCGCCGACGTCGCCATGCTCCTTTCGGCTCAGACAGACGCCCGATCGGTGTCCGCCTGACGGCGGACGGGATTTGAAAAAGATCGTGGCCTGAATCTTGCACTGAGCGAGCACTTGCGTTGAAAGCGCTGCACGCGTCACGGAGTCCGCTCGAAGCGCGACCGCGGGCGTGATTGCACACAGAGAAAACCGGAAGCAGAAGTGGAGGCTACAGGGACGTAGCCGACTGGCGAGGATTGGACAGGATGGACATCCGCAGCTTCTAAAAATAATTCAATAGAATAAGGCACGCCCGAAGGGCCGCGCTGAGCGGACGCAGCACACCGAAGACGTCGTGCATACACACATAAAAAATCAGCGAAGAACGAGGGCGCGAAATCTGAATGATTTATCGCGCCCGGGAAAGGCATACCCCTATTTATCGATACTGATAAGCTCAACCTCGAACACGAGCACCGAATTTCCCGGTATGCTCTGGTTTCCCTCGGGCCCGTATGCAAGCTCGGAGGGGATGACAAGCTCGTATTTTGACCCTGCCGTCATGAGCTGAAGGCCCTCGGTCCATCCCTTGATCACCTGGTTGAGCCTGAACTGTGCGGGCTGGTTCCTGCCGTATGAACTGTCGAATTCGGTACCGTCGATGAGCCTGCCGGCGTAATGGACCGTGACCTGGTTAGCCGCATTAGGCCTCCTGCCCGATCCTTCTTTTATCACCCTGTACTGGAGCCCGCTTGCAGTGGTCTTAACGCCCTGCTTGGATTTGTTCGCAGCGAGAAACGCAGCGCCTTTTGCCTTGTTCTCCTCTGCGCCTTTTATCATCTTTGCCTGCATGCTCATCCTGAGATTGATCATGGCCTGCTGGACCTCCTGGGGACTGAGGGCGTTCTCCTTGCCCTTCAGGGCGTCCTCGAGCGCGGCCATAAACGTATTCACATCAAGATCGATCTGGTCTTTCTTTATATTCGAACCTATGTTGTACCCGATGGCATAGCTGTACTTGCCTTTGTCGGTCGACAGGTCGGCTTTCTTGCATGATACGATGCTCAGCGCCACGGCGGCTCCGAGGAACAGGGAAAAAAGTTTGGTTTTCATTTTTTATCCTTTAACTTGAACAATGGATTATCCGGCAATATCCGCCGGCGGGTGAGTAATGTAAAAAAGGATATGTTTAAATAGCAAGCAAGTATTTGCATGCGCGGGCGGTAATCCGAAAATAACTCTGCGACGATCTTCCGCACGCCCATAATTCCTTTGACATCCTTCATCGAAAGGGATATAGTATTCATGTGATGATTCATCATACCGGAGGTGCGTCAATGGCAACCGCAGCAATCGTTTTCGCATGCATCAACCTGTTCCTTGCGGCAGTCGATCCCCTGCTCGCAGGAATGGCCGCGTACGGCATGCTCTTCGGGACCTGGGGCCTTTTATGGGGAGCGATAAGCATCCCGAAAGAATGGGACCAGGCCGGGAAAATGCCGCCAAGGACGATATGGGGCCTCGCGCTGAACTGCGCCGCGATAATCGTCTCTGCGGTGATCGGCCTGATTTAGGCAGGATACCATACTGCCGAACATGGCCGCCTGAAGAAACGAAATCTTTCGCCTTTATCTCTCTGAACAAGAAAAAGCAACATCCCTGCGGCGCTGCGGCGAAACATTTGGTTTGACAGATTTCCCGATTAATAATACCTTATCATGTTACGCCGGTCCCGGATAGCGGACGGCATGAATCGGGGCATTTTATCAATTAAATGTCTTTCCAGGGAACCTTACATGAAATCAAATCGCAGTCCGAAAATAATCCGCGCCGCCTTTCTTGCCTTTGCCGCGATACTGGCGCTTGCGTCGCCGGGAGTTTTCGCCCAGGAACAGGCGCAGCCGAAAACCGCGCCTGAAGAAAAGCAAACTCTTCCGGGATGGTCCGCGTACAGCTACGGCATATACTACAAAAACCTCGCCCTGCAGGACCCCCAGTCAGCTGAAAGCAGCGCGCTCCTGAAAAAGTCCCTCGCGCATTTCCATGAAGCCCTGAAAAGCGGCGAATCTCTCGGCCTCATTTATGCGCAGATTTCCGAATGCCATTATTACCTGTACGAGTTCAGCCAGTCCCTCGATTACGCGAGGAAGGCCATCGAGCTCGACAAGAAGGAAATCCAGCCGTATAACCGCATGTACAACATCTACATGAGGCTCGGCAACAACGTCAAGGCCGCCGAAATCCTCGAGGAATACCTCACGAACGATCCCGAAAACATCTATGTGCGCAACCTTCTGGCCGAGCACTACCTGAACAAGATCCGCGACCTCGAGAAGGCGGCCGGGTGCTTCGAGAAGGTTCTCGAGCTTTCAGAACGCGAAGCGGTCGACGACTATTACCGTGAAAACGCCCTGTACGGCCTCGGCTTCATCAGGTACAACCAGGGCGACACCGCAGGCGCCATAGAGCTGTTCAGGCGGACCATCGAGCTCAACAGGAACAATTTAAACGTGCTGTACATGCTCGCGGCGATATGCATGGAAGAAGGCATGATTGCCGAAGCCGAAAAATACGCGCTGCAGTATTTTCCGAACAACCCGGAAAACCCGGCGGTCAACTCGATACTGGGAAGGATCTATTACATTAAAAACAATCCCGTGTCCGGCAGTTTTCTTCTCAGGGCCTCCGCATCAAAGTCGATCGACGGGACGCTTTCGCGCGCGCTGTATGACGAGCTGCTGGGCAATGACGACGCTGCGGCTGCGACCCTCGAGGCCGGCCTGAAAATCCGCCCGAAGATGGCCTCGATCCATATCGCCCTGGGCAGGATCAGCGAGAGAAAGAACGATCCGGACAGGGCCTTCAATGAATACCTGACCGCGGGGGTTCTGCTGTATCAAAGCGGCATGCTCACCGAATCGGCCTATTACCTCAGGAGAGCGGACAGGATCAAGGAAAATGTCGCGGGCATCAACTACTATCTCGGCCGCGCATACGAGGACTCGCAGAGGATATCCCTGGCCATCCTGCATTACAGGAAAGCCGAGAAGCTGAATCCGAACATCGATCTGCTCATTCATATCGGCTATCTTTACGGGGTCAGGGGCCAATACGACGCTGCCTTCGACAGCTTCAGCAGGGCCTCCGGAATGGATCCCGCCAACTCAAGGCCGTATTTTTTCAGCGGCCTGGTGGCGCTGTGGAAGAAAAACTATCCTCAGGCCGAATCCGACATCAGGAAGGCGATATCACTGAACGGCGAGGACGAAACCTACTACTTCTACCTGGCCATGGTCATGGAAAAGCTCCACAAATTCGACGAGGCGGTTTCCTCGCTCGAACAGGCGATCAAGTACAACCCAAAGAGCGCCCGCGCCTACAATTTTCTCGGGTACCTCTACGCAGACA
>JAKLIV010000108.1 GCA_022709405.1 Spirochaetota bacterium | reverse complement strand
AAACGGTCTTTAAAATGAGGGGATCATCATCGATGATGAGGACACTGATGTCCCTCATTGTATCTCCGTCTTCCCTTGTGAACTTCATTTTCTGGTCCGAGTGTCAAAGCAAATACCCGGTAAATCCGCTGTCAGATTTACCTGCTGGTTTGCCGAATCATTTTTTTGTTTCTTATAGTTTATACCATCTGACTATAGAATTGTCAAGCAGATTGAGCCAAAGAAGCTCCTACCTGTTGTTTTCGAGCAAATCATCGCTTATGCTGTCAATGATTGAACTCTCGGTATCGGATTTCATGTTTTTCAATATTGCCTTTTTCTGCTTTTCGGAAATATTGTCCCTCGGGCCCTTGACCAGCGGGGCATTCTCGTTGCCGGTACACAGCCCGCATTCCTGTTCCGGAACGGTGCCGGGGATAAAGACCTCCTTGATCACGTTACGGCAGTTCGACGAAGGAAGCAGGCCGGTTCGCTCGCATATTTCGGCTTCGACAAGCCCCGCATAATGCGGAAATTCCAGGTAGGGTTCGTTGGCCATGGCCTCCCTCATGTACTCGCCCCAGACGGGCGCAACGACGCCGCCGCCCGACTGTCCGATGCCGAGCGAAAGCCCGAGCTTGTCATACCCCATCCAGATGCCGGTGGTCAGCTGAGGGGTAAACCCGACGAACCAGGCGTCCCTCCAGTTGTTGGTCGTGCCAGTTTTACCGCCCGCCGGACGCTGGGGCGACGCGGCGCTGCCGGTCCCCCATTCCACGACGTCCCTGAGCATGCTGATCATCGCCTGCGCAGTTTCGGGCTTGATTATCTGCATCGTCCCGTTCGCCTCCCGGTCTCTCAGCGTCCCGCGGATCTTTTCCTCGTCGTTCAGGATGATTTCCCCTTTCCTGTCCTTTACATACCGGATGCTGAACGGCAGCACGTATCTGCCGCCGTTGGCGATTATGGCGTATGCCCTGGTAAGCTCATATGGCGTGACCTCGAATGATCCGAGCGCAATAGAAAAATTCCTGGGAATCCGGCTCTTGATGTCGCCGGGGTCGATTCCGAGAAATTTTCCGTATGATTTCATGACCCTTTCGATGCCGACTTTCTCCGCAATCCTCACCGAAACCACATTGATCGATTTGGCCAGGGCCTTCCTGAGCCTGACCATACCGTAATATTCGCCCTCGTAGTTTTCGGGCAGCCAGTCGCCGCCCTCGTTGTCGAGATAAACGATCGGCGAATCCAGCACCGCCGTCGCCGGTGTGAATTCGCCGGTTTCGAAACCGGTCGCATAGAGTAGGGGCTTGATGGCCGAGCCGGGCTGGCGCCTGGACTGCATCGCGCGGTTGAGCTGGTTGATGCTCGAAAACTCCCCTCCGCCCACAAGCGCCTCGATAAAGCCGGTGCGCTGATCGATCGAGATGAGACAGCCTTCGACCTTCTGGAAATCCTTGTCATTCGAAAAACCGCCGCGATACTTCTCAATAAAGCCGTTCATGTTCTCGAACCCGGCCAGAAAGCTCAGGCCGTCCAGCTCATCCACCATCTCGCTCTGAAAGTAATCGTTGGCGTTCTCGGCCAGGCGTGAGCCTTTTCTTCTATAGTCCGGCATGTCGAAAAGACCCATGAAGAGGTCCAGGACGCCCGAGAAATTGTTGACGATATATTCCTCGTTGTCGAAAATCAGGGTCGACGACACCGATGTCTGGCGCTCGAGCGCGTCGGCCAGCAGCTTCTGCGCCGCCTTCTGCTTATGGATATCCAGGGTCGTGTATACCTGAAGGCCCTCTTCATAAACCATCTCCTCACCGAACTCTTTCACAAGCCTGCGCCTGATGTACTCGGTAAACCAGGGCGCCTCGTCTATCCTGTTGCTCCAGGCGTTGCGCGAGGGAGACACGTTGCTGATATAGTCGAGGTAATCGGGCCAGAAATCGAGGTATGCCTGTTCGGCCTCGGGAACGGTGATGTAGCCCGCCTCCACCATTTTGGCAAGGACGATCTTGTGGCGCTGCATGGACCTTTTGGGATACCTGATCGGGGAAAGAAGGTTCGGCGCAGAAGGAAGAGTTGCGAGCAGGGAGCATTCGGCCAGGTTGAGGTCCCAGACGTGCTTCTCGAAGTATATCTGCGACGCCGATTCGACGCCGTAGGTCCCCTGACCCAGGAAAATCTGGTTCAGATAGAGGTTGAGGATCTCTTGCTTGGAAAAGGAGAACTCCATCATCACCGAGATAAAGGCCTCCTTGATTTTCCTGTACAGGCTTCTTTCTCCGGAAGTGAGAAGGATTTTCGAAAGCTGCTGGGTGATGGTGCTGCCCCCCTGCCTCACCCTTCCGGATGAAAGGTTGACGAAAAACGCCCTGACTATGCCCTTGATATTGATGCCGTGGTGCTCATAATACTCCCTGTCCTCCACAGCGACGAATGCGTTTTTCAGATGTTCGGGCATTTTCCTGCCCGGGATGACTTCCCTCTTCTGCCTGAACAGTTCCGAGACCAGAAGGCCGTTTTTGTCGTAAATCTTGGTCGTGATGTTGGGCTGGTACTTGGCCAGTGAGCGCACCTGGTAAAAATCGTACATCAGAATGGCCAGGAAAGCGATGATGATTCCGGCCGCGATCCCGGCAAAGAGAGTCCTTCTGTGTTTTACGTAATCGGTGACCGAATCGACAGAGATATCCTTCAGCCGGTCCAGGTCGCGCGCTGACCAGGTCATGTCTTTCAACGGGGTCTTGTTGATGAAGGTTTTTACCCGCGGATTACGATAAAGAAAACTCCTCCATTGGCGCGGCATGTCGGATGCGATCCTTGCCGCCTTTCTGGAAAGCTCCCTGACCGGGATTCTCCTGGAAAGCCCGCTGACCGGGAATCTCCTCGAAAATCTCCGGAGAGGGATCCTCCTGAAAATTCTGTTCAGGATGGGAAATGACGGCAGGCGCAGACCCCCGGCCAGCCTCTTTATCCAGGATATAAAAGTTCCGATAAAGCGGAACTTTTCAGTCAGCGAGAATTTTTTCCTTGGAGGCGAGTATTTTCGCTGGGAATGCAGCATGCGAGTGGGTTTCGGCTGATATTTTTTCATAGGAATTCAATCCGCAAATAATAACCAAATGGGAATGGATATGATTATTTCAAGAATAAATTCGTCTATCAAAAAATTATCATTCACCATGTCGAATCATGAGATTTGTTGATCTTGAGACAGGCGAAGTTAAGCGCCAGGATTTATTTTTTTATGCCGAATAAAAAAATTAAAAAAAATCAAAAACAATAGCATAGCATTGAAAATCAATGATTTTTTATCATATTTTATTATAAATGTCTATTTTATGCAAAATAAATTCTTACGATAATTTTTTTTTATGACGACTTCTTGAATGAAATTCGAAGAAATCAATTGAGCTATCAGGGACGATGGCCATTAGTTTCAAGGAGGAAAACCGATGATCATAAATCACAACATTGCCGCGATATTCTCGCACAGAACCTTGAAGTTCCATGACTGGGACCTCACCAAGGACGTTGAAAAGCTTTCATCAGGCATGAGGATCAACAAGGCGGGCGACGACGCTTCCGGCCTCGCTGTTTCCGAAAAAATGCGCTCGCAGATTCAGGGCCTTCGCCAGGCCGAACGAAACACCGAGGACGGCATGTCTTTCATCCAGACAGCCGAAGGATACCTCGAGGAAGTTCACGCAATCATCCAGAGGATCAGGGTGCTCGCGGTCCAGTCAGCCAACGGAATCTATTCCGCCGAAGACAGGCAGCTCATCCAGGTCGAGGTGTCTGAGCTGGTCGACGAAGTAGACCGCATCGCATCCCAGGCCGAGTTCAACAAAATGAAGCTCCTCACCGGCTCTTTCGCGAGGCTTCATCCGACCGCGTCGATGTGGTTCCACATGGGGCCAAACATGCACCAGAGGGAAAGGGTGTTCATCGAGACCATGAGCTCTGCTGCGCTCGGACTGCGCAACCCGACCGTGCTCACGTTCATATCGATATCCACCCCGGGCAAGGCCAACTCCGTTATCGGCCTGGCCGACGAAGCGCTCCGCATAATATCAAAACAGAGGGCCGACCTCGGCGCGTACTACAACAGGCTCGAACATTCGGCAAAGGGCCTCATGAACGCATACGAGAACACGCAGGCGTCGGAAAGCCGCATCAGGGACACCGACATGGCGGAACAGATGTCGTCATTCGTGCGCTACCAGATACTCACCCAGGCGGCGACCTCAATGCTCGCCCAGGCGAACACGAAATCACAGACAGTGTTGCAGCTGTTGCAATAGAAGTCCTGAGCCAACATCGCAGAACCATTCACGAAACGCCGGATCCTCCCATCCGGCGTTTTTGCTTTTCGATGATATGAAAAGGCTGACCGGCTTTGAATTGTAATCATCTCACCACATTATGATCAACCGGATTCATTCAGCCGGGAGTGTCAAAATCAAACATGCCGTTTTATCCCGTATCCCATGTATGAACAAGCGAGATCATCATTTTCCATGAAATTCATGCGTTCAGAAAGTTCTTTATACGAAATGATCTTTCGCGAAGCCCTGAACATCCCCATGAGTATGGACGGCCCTTTCATTTTCGGATTGATTCCCTTCAGGCCGTTCAATTCTATATCGTTATCCGCAAGTATTGAACGAAGCTCTTCAGGCTTGATAAACATCTTCCACAAATGAACGTTCGATTGGGTATATGAAGTCAATCTGCACTCCTGCATGAAATAAATTACCGCAATCCAGCTTATTATTGTCCGGTTAATCGTATCGAAGAAAAAATACCCGCCGGGCCTGAGAACTCTTGAGATTTCCGATACAACCCTGCGGACATCGCCTACGTGCTCGAGAACATCGCAGCAGAAAACCATGTCAAACAAACCATCGCTGAATGGGATTTTTTCACCGGAAGCCTCCTGATAATCAATCTTCAATCCCCCGGCTGCCGCATGCTCCCGCGCTATGCGTATTGATTCCCTGGAAGGGTCAACCCCTGTGACCAAAATCCCTGTTTTAGCAAGCTCTTCAGAAAGGATTCCGCCCCCGCAACCGACATCAAGAGCCGATCTGTTCCGAAAGCCGGATGTGAATCCGTTCTCGATGATCCTTTTATAATACTTGAACCTGACCGGGTTCACAAAATACCTCAGGCTCGCAGTGGCTCCCACATCCTCGGACCACCATGATTCTGCAATGGAATCATAATCGTTATTGATCGATCTCATGGCATCAAATGCCTCCGTAATATTTTCGTTACTTGGACTACGTCCGTTTATTCTTGATTTCAAGATTTCCAATCATCCAACCAGTGTGCCTGCCGATATGAATACAGGAAAGGACTCCCAGGAGCAGGGCAAGCTTGTCGTGGATTTCAACAAGCGCAAACCTTGCCTGATCGCCGGGATTAAAGAAAAACCACGATATCGTTGCCGTAAGAACAGTGGGAATCATGAGAAATAAAACATACATGGACAGGGATAACCGCGGCTTAAATCTCCTGATTGATCTCATTGCCGCAATGATGTTTTTCTCATGCAGCCGGCAATGAATGACAATACCGGCTGCCAGGACAGCGGCCCAAACCCGGTGAAACAACAGCCAGGTCCGCCTGTCAAGGCCAAGCACGCAACAATCATCCGGCAATCCATGCATATGATATTCAACCTGAAGCACTAGCCCGGTGATAACCATAGCCAGAAATGGAAGACAATTGAAAGTGTTAACATAAAAATTAATGCGTGATCTTCTTGAAACGCCCCCGGATTTTTGCATGGTTTTATCCTGAACGACAAAATACGGTTTAATGAAACCTGATAGAATAAAAATATTGCCCCGGGGCGACGGTGCAATTAACCATTGTTAATTTGTTTTTTTATTCTTTTTCTGATGCGGGACAGGGATTCGGGGGTGATGCCGAGGTAAGATGCGATATACTGCTGGGGCAAACGGGATACAAGTTCAGGATTATCTCTGACAAGCTTTACATATCTTATTTCAGGATTATCAAGAATAAAGGACGCATGAAGATTCATATAGTACATGAGACGCCCGATCAGATATCTGGTAAACTGATTCCTGACCGAGGGGAAATTACTGATCATGATTTCAAGATCTTCCATCTGAATGACTGCGACAGTTGAATCCTCAATTGCGTCTATATTCGTTCTGCTGGGGGTTCCGGTCATCGCGCTTTCAAAGGAAGATACGGCCTGGCCTTCGATGAAAAACTGGGATGTAATTTCACTGCCGCTCTCTTTTACAAAAAAAGCTCTCAGACAGCCATCAAGAACCATGAATAGTTTTGATGCAATATCACCTTCAGACAACAGCATTGTGCCTATCGGGAGTTCAATTATGAACACATTCTTCAATATTGCTTCAAGATCGCCATCCTCGAGCGGGAAAAACCTTGAGATTATTTCTTTATATTCTTTCTTCATGCATGACCAGTTATCTTGTTGAAAAGCACGCAAATATGGTCGGCATGTTGTCGAACAATGGACCCTGATGGGAACAATTTCTGCCGACAGATAGAATAAAAAAAGTACCGTGCGTCATTTTCGTATTATCGCTGCTTACCTCAGCGGCAGACTCAGCACGCTCATCGGATCGACCTGCACCCCCCGAATGAGGAACGATACATGAAGGTGCGGAGCCGTGGATATTCCGGTGTCGCCCACATCGCCGATGACCTGGCCGGGCCTCACCATCTGGCCTTCCTCTACTTTCATTTTATCCAGGTGCATATAATAGGAAAAGATCTTATTGCCGTGATCGATAACGACCATGTTGCCCTCATAGTACAGAAGGCCGGCAAGGACGACTTTCCCGTCGGCCATGGCGTACACCGGTTTTCCCTGCTTGCCCCTCAGGTCCAGGCCCCGATGGACCTTTGTCCTGTTTTTGAGCCGTTTTCTGCGGCCGTTGTTCCATTTAAACTGGGCTATGGTTCTCTTGCTCCAGAACTCCGAGGTTACGTAATGCAGGTCGCGGGGATGGGCAAGCGAATTATCCATGTAATCCGGGCCGGACGAGCCGAAAGCCTTTCTCTTCTTTTCGCTGCATTCCCTGATAAACGCCACAACCTCAGGGTTTTCCTGGTAATCAACATTGGAATACTTACCCAGGTCCATCGGGTAGCGCGAATAGGGGAACTCGTGTTTTCGGATGGCAACTTCAAACACTGCAGTTTTTTTCTCCCCGTCGTTGGCATACAGAATTTCAAGTTTCTTTTTACCGGTCTGATGCTCCGGCGAGATTGCGAATACGGCCCGGCAGCCCCAGTCCCGTTGCGTTACCGGAAAATCGATTCCGTCAAAGACGATGCCCTCCACGCTGAATTTTTTATCAGCGGCGCCATTTTTGAAAATTTCGGCATACACCGCCCTGCCCTGGGAAAAACTCTCGGAGTAAAGATATACATCCACGTGCTCCCCGGAAAAAACCTTCTTTTCGGGCATTTTCGGGGAATAATCCGACGGATGGTGCAGTCTCAGTTCGCTGTTATAGACATAGCGATATGAATCCTTATCTTCGAGCGCTCCATCGGGAACCCTGGATTTTGACGAGAGAATTCCGCCTAAAGCGAGAATTATGAAAAAAAACGCACAGCATTTGATTATTTTCATGCAAGTACCGGATTCGATAAATATTGGTTTACTTAAACTTTCGGTCTTGAGGTTATGAGACTTGAGACAACAAAACATCTCACTCGGATAGGCCGCAAGCTCATCCCGATTACATCTCCGCCGATATTCGCAGTCTACGAGAAAAGAACAAGGCTGGCCGCCATGACGATCATTCCCCCTACAATGCCGTACATGGATAGATGGTGCTCACCGTACTCCCTCGAAGCCGGAAGCAGTTCGTCCAGGGAAATAAATACCATGATCCCGGCCACAGCGGCGAAAAGCACGCCGTAAACCGCGTCGTTGAAAAAACGCAGCAGCACGAAAAACCCGATAAGCGCGCCCGCGGGCTCCGAGAGACCCGATAGAAACGACATTATAAAGGCCCTTTTCCTGCTGCCGGTAGCATGGTAAACAGGGACCGAAACAGCAATGCCCTCAGGGATGTTGTGGATCGCCACCGCGATGGCGATGGATACGCCGATTTTCGGGTCTTTCAGCGCCGCCGTAAAAGTCGCCAGTCCCTCGGGGAAATTGTGGATCGCGATCGCAATCGCCGAGAAAAGACCCATGCGCAGAAGCCTTTTATCTTTTTCGGAGCATGAATTCTGACACAGCTCCTCAATCATATGGGGCTCATGAGGATTTTCAAATCCCGGGACAAGCTTGTCGATCAGCGCTATAAGAAGCATCCCGCCGAAAAAAGAAAGAACCGTGAGCATCATCCCTCCCCTGGAGCCGTAAACCGGAACCAGGGCCTCCCTGGCCTTGAACATAATCTCGGTCATGGAAATATAAATCATAACGCCTGCGGAAAAACCGAGGGAAATCGAAAGAAAGCGGGTGTTTGTTCTTCGTGTGAAAAAAGCAAGAGCGCTTCCGATACCGGTGCATAGACCGGCAAAAAGAGTCAGTCCCAGCGCCATCAATGCATTTGATGCATCCATGAAACATCTCCTCATTGCATGAAGAAAATTAAGAAGGCGTTCCGATAAATTGTCAACATCAAAATCCGGCGGGTTGATCAGTTGCCGTGATAATTTTCCTTGATGTACCGGTTCAGGAATCCCTCGGGATCATCGACGGCATCAGCGGTCAAGGTAAGGTGCTCGAGCTTCATAAGTCGAAGACCGTGGAAATAATCACGGAATAGTTTCTCGCAGAGCGCTCCGGCGTCCCCGGGATTGGGACCGCATTTACCATCGATGGATTCGACGGCTTCCCTGCTGAAGTCAAGGTATACGCCGTGCTGGATCAGAAACGAGCGTTGGAATTCATTAATACTGCTGTCAATGATCAACGCCCTGAGCTCCTTTTGAGGATTATCAATGACTTCTTTCGTCAGAGTGAACTCTTTTACTTGTGTCGACGGAAGACTTTTTTCGAACTTGATGAGCGCTTTTTCAAATACGCTGAGAAGACCCCTGGCCCCCGTCTTTTCCTGGTGGGCCTTCGCGGCCAGGATGCGCAGCGCCTCGTCGGTGAATTTGAGATCGATGCCGTATGATTTAAAGTCAAGCTTCTTCCCGAGCACGACCGTACTGTATTTGTTGGTAAGGATTTTATACAATCCCTCCTCGTTGAGCTCGTTGAGCACCACATACACAGGAAGCCTGCCGACAAACTCCGACTCGAAACCGTACTCGATGAGATCCTCGGTGCGCACGAGTTTCAGCAGGTCCTGCTTTTCGCGAATTCCTATCTTGGCCTTGTCAAATCCTATCGACTGTTTATTGAGGCGCTTGTTTATGATTTCGTCAAGGGTGCTAAACGCCCCGGATACGATGAAAAGAATGTTCCTGGTGTTTATCTTTCTCCTGGTAACCTTGCCGGTCCTCTGGGCCTCCATCGCCGCCTCGACCTGGGACGCAAGGTCATGGGGGGTCTTGAGGTCTACGTCGGCCTCTTCCATCAGCTTCAATAAGTTTCGCTGGACCCCGGTTCTGGATACGTCGGGCCCGTGCATGGCGCCCGATGAAGCGATCTTGTCGATCTCATCCAGATAGATGATACCGTATTCGGCTTTTGAAACGTCGCCGTCGGCCTCGTGAACGAGCTCGCGCACCAGGTCTTCTACATCGCCACCAACATAGCCGGTCTCGCTGAATTTGGTGGCGTCCGCCTTCACGAAAGGCACGCCGATCTTTTTCGCGATGAGCTTCACGATGAACGTCTTTCCGACGCCCGTGGGACCGATAAGCAGCATGTTGCTCTTGATGTTGCCTACAATTTTTTCTTCTTCTTTCAGCGTGCCTTCCAGCTTCATCCTGTTGAAGTGCGTGCAGACCTTTGTTGCGATGACTTCGATCGTCGATTCCTGGTTCACGACATACTGATTAAGGTAAGCTTCCAGCTCTTCGGGCTTGATGTCGAAATTGAAACCTGAAGCCTTCGGGCGCACGCCGTCCTTCTCTCCGACATTTTCTGGATTCGCCAATGCCTCGTCGGTTTCGTTTTTAAGTATATCATCAAAAGTATTCTTGGGGTCTATTGCCGGTTTCGTCATTGATTATCATCCTTATTTATATAATTACACTTTTTCCGAAATTTCGGTATTTGATATTCATGTTAAAATCTTTTTTATTTAGACACTTTAGTTAAGGTAATGTTTTGATTTCAAATAATTAAAAAATTTTTTAAAAAAATAAAAAAATGCTTGCCATGTACTATACATATATATACTATACATATATTGAGATTAACAACTATGAGATGCAACTTTAACATATGCCCTGAATGCGGCAATCGCCTGATACCCGAATCCGGGTGCCTGTACTGCCGTGTATGCGGTTTTTCACTGTGTTCATTGTAAATTTTAACCAGGAGAATACAGAGGCGTTTATGAAAACAATTAATGCTTCATCACGATTGCTCTTCCCTGCAGAATCAATGGGGAAAAAAGTGAACATGCGCTTTTCACAAGAAAAAAAAACTATCAGGAGATCTATCAGTCAGAATAGACCGAAGTGTACAACGGCGACCGTCATTGCCATGTTCAACGGCACGATTGTAAATGAAAAAACAACATCTTTCAAGCTTGAATTGTAATTAATTCATTATCTAAGCACATAACAGGACAGAGTTCCCGCCAACAAGCCCAAAAACCAAAACCCAAACCACCCCCACCGGCTCTGTTCTTTATATAACCGGATATGAAAGCCCCTGGAAAGGGGCTTTATTTTTTTCCATGTATTCATCAAACACTACGACCGAAGAGCATTCCCTTCATACTGTAGTTCAGATATAAGCAGCAATAGAAAATAAAATGCTTGACCTTTTAAATAACACCGTTAATCTAACACCGTTATTTAAAAGGAGATCATATGCCCAAAGCACCAATGACCCCGCAGGAGGTCGAAAACATCCGCGTGAAGATACTGGACACCGCCCTGGGCATCATCATCGAGGAAGGATTCAACAACCTGAGCGTGCGTAAAATCGCATCCCGTATGAACGTGACCGCGACGACCATCTATAATTACTACACGAACAAGGACGAGCTGAACCTGATGATAAGGATCAAGGGATTCCAGATGATGCATGACCTGCTGATCGAGCGTTCCAGCCGTCATGAGGATATCGGAGACAAACTTCACGCCATGGTCCGCGCTTATGTTGATTTCGGCAGGTCATATCCCAGCTACTATGACATCATGTTCAATCTTCATACGCCCAAGTATCTGGATTACGTCGGCACCGACATGGAACCTGTCGCTTTCAACGAAAAGCAGAATGCGCTCAGATGCCTGGCCCTGTTCATGGACCCGATTTCGGCCTATGTTCCAGGCAAGGGAAAAAAGAAAAACCTTTTCCTCCTCAACGAGGTCGTCAAATTCTGGTCAGACCTGCACGGGCTCGTCACCCTGTGCAACAGCAGGCTGTTCCATGAGGTGCTGGATGATGTCGATGCATTCGTCGAAGTTAGGCTTTCGGCCCTTGTTGACGATATAATGAAACTCGAACAGCGGATCGAAGCCGGAGAGAAGCTGTACTGATACAATCGATCCGAAGATACCGGAGGAACCATGAAAAAAAACCAATCACTCACCAATACACTGGCCAGGATTTTCCTGAAATTTCTCGCTATGAATTTCAACACACGGCCGTCCCTCAGAAAATACCTGCGTTCGGATTACGGCTGGCTCAATTTCACTTTCGGCATCAGCACCGAAAACGGGAGCGTCAGGCAGGCGATCGCTTTCGAAAACGGGAAGGTCCGCGTGCCGGATTATTTCCCTGAAAAATTCGACGCCGAGCTCGTGTTCGCGGATGAAACCGCGGTCAAGGAAGCGGCAACACAGCCGCCCAACAAGCTGATGATCGCGCTCATGGAAAACAGGATCGTGACCCGCGGCAACATCGGATATCTTCAGCTGATGAATTTTTACCTTTCAATCCTCCTGAAAAGCGCCCAGATCAGAAAACTGAAAAAGGAAACGAAAAGCCAAAAGAGAAACTATGACCGTGAAAATGCCGTCCGCGAATGCATCGAATCAAGAAAGCTGCCGCAGCTCGAGGCCGCAAGTGTCGATCCCGGAGTGCGTTTTTTACCTGACCCCTACCTCGCGCAATACGGCATTGACGATTTCCCGAGACTAAAAGACTTCCTCGACATTCACCTGAAGACCCGGCCGGCCATCTGCCACGAGCGGCCCGAGCTTCTTACACGATGGTATCGTGAAAACGGGTTCGAAACCGACACGAATGGAGCACCATGGGTCCCGGAACTGCGTCAGGCGCAGGCATTCAGGCACCTGATGGCGAACAGAAAACCGATAATACGCAAGAACGACCTCATAGCCGGGACCACGACCACGAAGGATATCGGCGTGGTCCTGTATCCCGACGCGCACGGAACCATGATCTGGGGAGAGCTCCTCACCGCACCGTACCGGCCGCTGAATCCCTACGATGTCGATCCCGAAACCATAGACGCACTTCATAACAGGGTATTCCCGTTCTGGATCAATCGCAACTTCCGCGAATGGGTGCGTGACAACAAGGCATATCCGACATGCCAGAAGCTGGACGAGCGCTTCGCCGCGTGCTTTCTCTGGAAAACGGTCGCGCTGTCGCACACCATCCTCGATTATCCCCGAATTTTAAAATCAGGCACGAAAGGGATAACAGCTGAAATCGACGCAGAACTGGCCGCAACACCGGACAGTGAAACGGAGAAAAAAAACACGCTCATGGCGATGAAAATCACGCTCGATGGCATCAATGCGTACGCGAAGAACCTTTCGGCAGAGGCGAAGCGTCTCGCTGCAAATGAAAAAAATCCGGCACGGAAAGAGGAACTCGTGAGGCTGGCGGATGTCTGCTCCCGCGTTCCCGAAAATCCCTGCAGGAACATCGACGAAGCAGTGAACGCGATGTGGATAATATGGGTCGGCGTGCACATGGAAAACACCAATGCCGGGTTCTCCCTGGGACGCCTGGACCAGTGGCTGCAGCCGTATTTCGAGGCCGACATGGGAAAGCTGCGGGACAAAAAGGAGAAGGATGATTACATCCGCCACGTGATCGAGCTCGTCGGATGCTTCTACATGCGGTGCACCGACCACCTGCCCCTGATCCCTGACATCGGCAACTACCTGTTCGGCGGCAGCTCGTCCGACCAGGCCATCACCCTCGGCGGAGTGACCCCCGAAGGGAATGACGCCGTAAACGACATGACCTACATATTTCTCAAGGTGACCGAGATGCTGTCGATACGCGACCCGAACGTCAACGCGCGCTACAGCCGGGAGAAAAACAGCGACACCTATCTCAGGCGCCTGTGCGAGGTAAACCTGAACACGACAGCGACGCCCTCGATCCACTGCGACGAGGCGGTGATGGCTTCCCTCGCCGAGTTCAACTATCCGCCCGAGCACCTTCGGGACTGGTCGGCGACCGGATGCGTTGAGCCGACTCTCTCCGGACGCCACATAGGGCACACGAACTGCATGATGTTCAACATGGTCGCGGCCCTTGAAATGGCCCTGAACAACGGCCGCCATCCCCTGATGAGATGGGACCTCGGCCCCGCGACCGGCGATATCCGCGGGGGATCTTTCCCAGACTACGAATCGTTCTTTCAGGCGTTCTCGGTGCAGCTCAGCCGCCTCGCAGGCCTGACCTGTGAGTACAACAACTTTCTGGGCGAGGCGCACCAGGCCATCCGCCCTACCCCTTACATCTCTTCGCTGATCGACGGTCCCCTGAAAAAGGGAAAAGACGTCACCAAAGGCGGCGCGCTGTACAATTCGTCGGGCACGGCCTGCATCGGCCTTGCGGACATCACCGACTCGCTGATGGTGATCAAGAAGCTCGTTTTCGACGAGAAAAAGGTCTCTTTCTCCGAACTCCATGATGCGGTGAGCACGAACTTTCAGAAACACCCGGCGCTTCTGGCCATGATCAGGAACAGGGTCCCGCTCTTCGGTTCGGGAAGCGGCGAGGCGCTCGCCACCGCAAACAGGGTCGCAAAGCTCGCCCACGACATATTCGGAACACAGATGAACTACCGCGGCGGCAAGTACACTACGGGATTCTGGTCCATGTCGAACCACGTCGCCTTCGGGACACTGACCGGCGCGCTCCCCTCGGGCAGGCTCGCAGGCAAGGCCTTCACGCCCGGACTCACCCCGGAGCCGCATGCATCGAAAAGCCTGCTCGACAACATGCGCGACGTGGCCGGCCTTGACCCGAAAAACATGAACAACAACATAGCTTTCAATGTCAAGGTGGTGCCCGGGCCGGGCGAGCCTCACGAGCGCACGGTCGAGAACATTTATTCCTACGCAAAAACGTATTGTTCGCTCGGCGGGATGCAGATGCAGCTCAACGTCGTGTCGTCGAAAACGCTCAGGGACGCGATGGAGCACCCGGAGAACTACCAGAACCTGC